>NZ_JAVJZI010000260.1:0-8296 GCF_040223135.1 Coleofasciculus sp. G3-WIS-01 | reverse complement strand
CTTGTATTTACATTACCACAATAGTAGAACGTTATCCGAATTATTTGACTGGCGAATTTATTCGCTACCTAGACGGTTCGCTCGGTTTCATCTCCCAGCTAAAGAGCGTGGGAGCCTTCACCCATCGCTTGAACGGTAATCGTCCCGGATTGGTTCGCATCAAGGATATTTTGGGTTTCACAGAGAATCTCAACCCCCTAATTTATTCGCAATCCCATCGCACCCTCCTGGAATCGTGCGGCGAGACTGTTCACCACACCAGGAACAGCAGTAGTGGCGTTGTTGTTCCCCTAACCGTTGCACCCCAGTAAAATTCGCTCCCTCAACCACAGCACCCGTATGCACGCCAGTGCGATAATCAGGCGGTTCAGTACGACTGCGGGGACTGGCGGTTTCTAGTGATCCATAGAACAGGCGCACTCCCTGGAGATCAGAACCGGATAAATTCGCTTTATAGAGAATCGTGCGAGACAAATTCGCTCCGGCTAAGTCACAATGGCTCAGATTGGCTTGAACCATATTGGCTTCACTTAATTCTGTCCAACGCAGATCCGTACCTGCCAAATTAGCCCCGGCTAACATAACATTTAGAGCAATAACCCGCACGCCATAAGCCCGCTCTTCTTGATACCCTCCATAACCATCTAGGATAGGACGTCCCAAGTGGCGATCGCGTTTTAAGGGTGTCAGTAATTTGGATTGAGACAAAAACCGCAAGACTTTCGCTTTGCCGCCAGCGTCTATACTATTGAGAATGGCGGCGGTTCGTCCCTCACAAAACGCCCGTTCTTGGGGCCAATCTTCTAGCAATCCTTCATCGTCTAAAGCGAGGTCACAAATACCCTGAAAGTAGGCATCAATGGTTTGCTGTTGGGTAATTGTATTTTGCTGAATGGTGAGATCTTTAGAAATAACATACTGTCGCCAAGCGATGTATACGGCGAGAATAGCAATCAGAATTTGCCCTAACGCACCAATCCATTCCGCTAAAGAACCCACCGAATCAAACGCCTTGGTAAAGCCAGTTAACGCCGCAATCCCAACCATTGCGGCGATCACACCACAAACAGCAGTCAGTTGCGATCGCTGCCCTTGAGAGAGAGACTTCTGGAACCATTGCTGTAAAGGTGACCAAATCACCGACACAGAGAGGAGTAACGTCACGATTACCCCGGCGAGAATCACCCAGTTGTTATCCAAAACTAAGCCAACAATCAAAACCGCGATCGCGCTGAGGGTGACAATGGATGGATCAGCCAATGCCTTACTATTAGTATTTTGTCGATCAGGGATTTGAGTCTGAGACACAGCAGACACATCATCAGTATCCTGGGATGGGATTAACTCAGGATTACCGTTGGTTGACTCGATTGCTGGATTAGACGGAGACGGATCGGGCGGGTTAGTCATAGTTGGCGAAGTCGTCAGACAAATTAAAGTAAACGGTTGAGAGTAGGGAACCGGGAACAGAACGTTACGTTTGACCCACCCTACGCCTCTGGGCAAATTATGATAATTTAAAGATTTGATCAAAAATTATGTCTCTATGCCCACCCTACCCCTAGAGTAAACCGCCGTGAGCCTAGCTACAGCCCCGACATTAGTCAGTGAAGACCAAGCTTTATCCCTAGTGGATTCGGTGATTCAGCAATCCCAAGCCGAAGGGGTATTCGTCAGCGTGAGTTCCAGTGAATCCGCTCTCAGCCGCTTCTCGGAAAATCAAATTAGTCAGAATATCAGCCGCCATAATTTTACCCTCACCGTTACCAGTTACTTCGGTAAACGCAGCGCCTCGGCTTCCACCACAGAATTTTTACCCGATGCGATTAAAGATACGATCCATCGCTCAGAAGAATTAGCTCGAATTGCGCCAGAAGATCCAGAGTGGGTGCCCTTACTCGAACCCCAAGTCTATGAGTCGCGTGTTCCTGCTTTTGATGAAGCCACAGCCACCTTATCCCCCTTAGTACGGGGAGAAATGGTACAGCAAATCTGTGCTAAAAGTGCTAAAGCGGGAGTGGAAGGCTCTGGAAGGCTGAGTACTCAAGCCTTTGCTCAAGCCGTGGGGAACTCCCTGGGATTACGCGCATGCGATCGCACAACGGAAGCGGAGTTGAGCTTTACGGCTCGAATTGGCGATGGATCGAGTTGGAGTCAGCGCACAGCGTTTGCGATCGATCACTTACCCCTGGATTCCCTGATAGAACCCTTGATTGAGCGTGCTTTTGCCGCACGTAATCCCCATGAAATTCCACCGGGTGTTTACCCTGTCATCTTTGACAATGCGGCTTTTGCGGATTTACTCCCCTGGGTAATCTTCAATTTAGATGCGCGATCCGCCGATGAAGGGCGATCATTTATGTCTCGCACCGATGACAGGGGTCAACCTGGGGGGAACCGCATTGGTGAACCCCTATTTAATCCCTTGGTACAAGTGCAACGCCATCCCGCTCATCCATTGTTGCAGAAAGGAACCTTTTTTGGTGATGGGTTGAGCAATCACTACCTGGAGATTATTCAGGATGGAGTGCCTCAAACGTTATCCTATAGTCGCTATTGGGCGCAACAGCAGGGGAAAGAACCGACAGGATCATTGTTTCCCATCGTTATGTCTGGATCTGACCAAAGCCTGAGCGATTTGATTGCTCAAACTGAACGGGGAATTCTGGTTAATCGCGCTTGGTATGTGCGCTATGTTAATCCTCGTACCTTAGAGGTTACAGGCATGACCCGTGATGGTACATTCTGGATTGAAGAGGGGAAAATTGCTTATCCGATTAAAAATCTGCGATTTAACCAAAGTCTGCCGGACATGTTAAGGGATATTGATGCTCTGAGTACGGTACAGCGTTTTGGTGGTCGGGTGACGCCAGGGGTACGGGTTAAGGCGTTTAATTTCAGCAGCGTCACTGATAGCGTGTGAACAGTAGTAGGCTGGCAAGCTTAAAGTTGTGGGTAAAATTTTTCTGAATCGCTACTCTCATAAGGCTTCCTTGAAAATACTTGACCACCGTTTTAACCTTGCCAAGCTAGTAGGGTGGGCAATGCCCACCTTACCTACGGTTCAGAGATGAAGCTGCCGTATCAAGTATTACTAAGTTGAGGTGAGATATGGATTAAGCTGATCTCACGTTAATATATCTCCGCTACACCATCATGCGTCTAGAGCAGTTACAAGCTTTTTTAGCCGTTGCTGAGACAGGCAGCTTTCAACAAGCCGCCCGTGAATGCGGTGTTACCCAATCGACGATTAGCCGCCAAATTCAAGCGTTGGAAGCTGAACTGGGGCTACCCTTGCTCCATCGAACGGCTCGGGCGACATTAACCTTAGGAGGCGATCGCTTTTTGCTTCGCGCCCGTAAAATCTGCAATGAATGGAAAACCGCTACCCAAGAATTAACTGACTTGTTAGACGGAAAACAACCCGAACTCTGTGTCGCCGCGATTCACTCCGTCTGCGCCCATTACTTGCCGCCCGTGTTACAACGTTTTTGTCAGGATTATCCCAACGTGCAACTTCGGGTGACGGCATTAGGGAGCGATCGCGCCCTGAAAGTTCTCAAAGATGGCTTAGTCGATTTAGCGATTGTGATGAATAACCGCTATTTAACCACCAGCGCCGAAATGGTGACGGAGCAATTATATGATGAACCTATCGAAGTCTTGATGGCAGCCGATCATCCGTTAACCAAATATGCCCTAGTACCTTGGGATGCTCTGACGTGCTATCCCCATGTGGTATTTAAAGATGGCTATGGGATGCAGCGATTGGTACAAGATCTGTTTTCCCGGCAAGGCGGCACCCTCAACGCTAGCTTAGAATTAAATTCCCTGGATGCTTTTCGGGGAGTTGTGCGTCAGGGAAGATTAATTTCACTACTCCCCCGATCTGCCCTAGTAGAAGCCCAAGGCGATCCCACCCTAGCGGTGCGCCCGATTGCGGCTACTCCTGCTGAAAATGGATCACCCCCGAAACAAACGTTGAGCCGACAAGTGGTGTTAGTAACGACACAAGATCGACTGCAAATTCCCCCGATTCGCTCCTTTTATAACCTGGTACTGGATCTCATGCCTGCTTATCATGCAACGGTTCAAGGGATTGTGAGTGATAGGCAGGTGATCGCTCATTCAATGTGACATCCTCCCACACCACATTAACAATTATGGTGTGGGCTTCCCCAAATCACTTTGAGGCTTTCCTGGTTATTTCCCTGACAGGAATTGCACCACTTACCTAGAATAGCCCATGACTTATTCCCCGGCAGACCGATTGCCCAGGCAGTTTCCATTCCGCACAGCCCATGCGTACATTGCTACCAATTGAACTGGAAGCTTTACACTTAAGTACTGTGTTCGCGAAGCGTCTCAAAGAGAAGTTTTTACCCAGTCACAGAAGCTACAACCTTGTACCAATTTCTGACTGGAACCCTCTAACTTCAGTTTTCAATGTACAAACTAGTTTATGCCGTTTGCGCTGTTCACCAAGTTGCAAGACCTGTTCGTTTGAGTCAAGGCAACCGTTAGTTATTCGGTATATTCATGATATCATTTTCATCAAGACAAAGCCAAAAGCTCTGGCTCTCCCGTACTTGGTGTGATAATTTTAACTAATCAATGTATCAAGTTCCCTAATTTGAGAGATATTCTGCTTATTTTGGTAATAAGTTGGGTTTCCTTGCGTTTTCCCAACCTACAAGTACTGCAGTGTAAGACCTTAATTTTACTGATAAGTTTTTATTATCACTATAAGTACGGGAGAGCCGACCTGCGCCCTGATCTAAGGGTGAACTTAGGAGCTAGAAACCACCACAAATATATACAAGCCCTGTAGACTGTTGAGTTTACAGGGCTTACCTTTTGAATTTGGTGGCGGGAGGCGGATTTGAACCACCGACCTTCGGGTTATGAGCCCGACGAGCTACCAGACTGCTCTATCCCGCGTCGCTTTACCTAGCATAACACCTATTTCCTAAATGTGGCAACTCCGAGCAAAAAAGCGGAGGTGCAAAAGAGCAAACCAAGGACAAATGACAAATAACCAATGACCAATGACCCATTTGAACAGACCCCAACTAGATTGCTTGCAATTAGTTGGGGATTCTCCCCTGCTGTTACCACGAAGAGCCGCTGTTCTCGGTGGGCATCAGGAACTTAGGTCCTTTATGCCCCTCCTCGCCATTTCTGAATCGGAGTTAAGACTGAAAAGCCATAAAAACGCACTCTTATTTTGACCCAGTAGATGCGTTATTGTAACAAATAATCTCTACTGGAACCCCCTAATCTTAAGTTTTCTAGGTTCTGTAGGTCGTGCCGAACAAATAAATGCCGCCGTACCTGTCGGAATTATACCAAAATTGTTAGTGTTGCGCTTTCCCCCACCTAAATCTGGCGATTTTAGATGGGGACTGCGCTCAACTTTTGTTCAAAGACTCATCGAGAGTTCACCAATCACCTCTAGACGCTTGAACTGACCGAAATGCATAAAAGTTTCTGCCAAACTTTCCGCCACGGAGGGGCTAATCCAACCCATTTGCTTCAACAGTTGAATCGCTACCGCATATTTGGCGCGTTTGGCTCCATCAATGACTTTAATCGCCATACCCAGTCCTTCACCCACACGACCTATACATTGAACTCCTTCTGATCCGGCTTTACTCACCACTTCCCCTTGAGTCAATCGCATTAATTCTGTATCAAATGCCCCTTCTCCTGCCACTAAGTTAGGATGATGGGTCATCGCCCGAACAATGCGCTCCATCGCCAAATTGTCACCGGAAGCGAGTTGAGCATAGAGGGTAGCGATTTGACCGAGTTGCAAAAAATAAGTCGGTGCCCCACAGTCATCGTGTGCCAAAATCAACTCTTCCGGTGGCATCCGCATCAATTCCGCGACTTTGCTCAAAACGAGTCGTTGAACTGGGTGATTGTATTGTAAATAACTATCAACCGACCAATTGCGTTGGCGGCAGACGGCAAGCAGACCGGCATGTTTACCAGAGCAGTTGTATTCTAAGGCACTTTGCTTACCTGGTGGAATCGGACATTGCAACGCTGACGGGTCAACATCGCAGCGCCAAAGAATCTTAAAAACTTGACGTATCTGTTCCAAATTGCCTTGGTGGGAACTACAGATAATTGCCAAGTCTCGGTCGTTGAGATTATATCGTTCCAGGGTTCCCGTTGTGGTAACTGCCAGAGCCTGAAACGGTTTGAGTGCCGAACGAATAAAGGTTGATGTTTCTGAATTGCCCGCTACAGATAGCACACGCCCGCGCTCATCACAGAGAACGGCTTGAGCGTGGTGGGTGGATTCGGCTATGCCTTCCCGTAGTAAACGGACTTCGATCGCTGGTGCTTGATTACGTTTTACCCTTGTCATGCTTAGAGACTATATCATGGGCGGAAAATAGGATAATCATAAATATCAAGAAAGATTCCATAGCAAGCTGCCACTGACGACAAGGATAGCGATAATACCCAATGTTCGTTGCAGGCGTTGCAAAATGGGCTGAACTTGATAGGAGACGATCAGGCGATCGCGACTTAAGATTTCTGGCGGCTTCGTCCAGGTTTGACCATCATACCAGCCAGACTCTTCATAGCCGATGGTTTCGGTCGATAAGCGATCGCGCACGTAAGACCAACCTAAGTACAGTCGCAGTAACACCAATATCACAAACAAGCCAGCACCTGCGCCACCTGCCAAAATAAACTGTACCAGATGCTGGTGCGGCGCAAAGCTAGCAGCAGCAACTGGACCTGCTATCAACCAGCTCCAGCCCCAAACCCAAGCCAGCTTGAGTGCATAATCCCCCAGTTCTAGCTTCGCCCAACGAAAAAACCAAGAATCTTTTAACTGTTGATACTCATGAATCGGTTGTTGTTCTGTCGGTACTGGACAGAAAGAAACGGACGATTCCCTCATAGTTTTTGTTCAGGTTACGATTGTTGCGAGTTAAATTCAACATGTTCGGCGTGACCCCAAAATGCTTCTAGATTATAGAACTCCCGTTCCTGAGGCAGCATAATGTGAACGATCACCTCACCGTAATCCTGAAGCAGCCAGCTGCCATCAGCTTGTCCTTCGGTTCTTAGAGGACGCCGTTGCCAAGTCGTTTCCACTTGATCTTCAATCCACTGAGAAATTGCCCTCACCTGGACTCGCGAAAAGCCGGTTACAATCACAAAATAATCAGCAATATAAGAAACATCTGCCACGCGGAGGATGACAATGTTATCGCCTTTGCGATCGTCTGCCGCTTGAGCAATGGTTAATGCCAGATCCGGGTTAATTTTTGGGTCTTGATTTTCATTGACAAATAAAGTAGATGATCGTTTAAAATTGTCCTTTGTCATTTGTCCTTTGTCATTTGTCATTTGTTAGAGTTTGAGGATTTTTTATAAAACGTAACATTATCCGGTTTATTGCCATCGACCTACTGAGTCAATTGTGGTTTTTGGCTAAAGTGTTGCACCGCCCAGTTCCGAGTTAAGATCATGCGGGGATGAATCAGGCGACTGGTATTGAGCAGGTGTTTAACACAGTAGTCAGATGTTAGCCAAACAGCTTTGTGCAGATCGACTCGAGCAATTTTTCGCAAATTCTCCAACTCCGGTGTATGACCACGACCGGGTTCGAGACTATCGGCTAAAAACACAACGCAGCTAATGTCACTCATCCTTGGGTTTCCTAAAGTGTGCAGCGCGATCGCTTCGAGTACAGCGTCTTCTTGTACACCGAAGTGCTCTTTAGCCACGATAGCACTGACATCAGCATGTAACAGATGAGGAGTCGCGGCACAAATAGGATCTATATCGATACCTCCCTCCCTCGCCAGTAGCAAGAGTCGCTCTGGCTTAAAGTATTTAGCCAGGTCATGCATCAATCCGGCTTGAGCGGCTTGCTCCACATTTAAATGATAATGCCGAGCTAATTCCACAGACATCTGCTCAACCCTCAGAATATGCTGCATCCGGGTTGTGGGAACATTATCCTCTAGCCAGGTTAAAACCTGATCCCGCATTTGCTCACAAAACTCCTTAAGGTTAAGATTGACTCTATCCATAGGCATTGACCCTATTTTATAGTTTGACGTACTCCCCCATCTGAAGAAGGGGGATTCTTAACGGATGTTACGAGGCGGACTGAAGTCGCGCCTCTCTACCCTTGTTCTTGCTTCTCGAACTCTTAACTAGACGGTTTCCCGTCCCCGTCAGACCGTCTCCACAAGCATTTTCTTTAATGTCCAAGATGCGTCCCACCTCAGACAGTCCACGATTGCGGACAATTTGTGCT
>NZ_JAVJZI010000007.1:0-32408 GCF_040223135.1 Coleofasciculus sp. G3-WIS-01 | reverse complement strand
GGTGAAGGGTTTGAGAGAGAAATGCTAGAGTATTTACGCGATCGCTTGATTCCGGAAATCCGTGAAATTGTCGATGATCACTCCTATACCCAGGATGCCTTGAGTGAGCGTTTGGCGAATGCAGGGCTGTTGCCGATGTTTGGCTTTCCCACTCGCGTCAGAGCTTTATATACTCGCTTTCCCCATCGTTCATCCCAATGGCCCCCCACCGATGGCGTGATTGACCGCAATTTAGATGTGGCGCTGAGTCAATTTGCCCCGGGTTCGCAAACCGTCAAGGATAAGGCGGTGCATACGGCTGTGGGCGTTGTCTCGCTCAAACCAGCAGGGGGAATCGTCCGTTCTGAACCTGGATTGTATCCGCCCCTGTCTGAGGGCAATCCTCACCCAATTGGACTCTGTGAACATTGTCAAGCCGTTGTCCCTCTACCCTCTTTATCAGACCCTTTACCGGGTAGTCAAGAGCCACAGAAGCAAACTTGTCCGGTTTGTAATTATGCTCAACCCTCACTCAAACCCTTGGATGTACGGGAACCGAAGGGATTTTTCACCGATTTAGAGCCAGAGGATTTTGAGGGACAATTTGAATGGCAACCGCGCTCAACTCGTCCGTCTCTGAGTATTCAGACTGAAAATGCGGATGCGGCGACGGTTGGTAACTGTGCAGTGATGAATTTGAGCGATCGCATTCTCTCGGTGAATGATAATGGGGGTAACGGTGGGTTTGACTTTTACACCCGTGTGAAGATTTACGGTAAAGTCTCCAAGCCCGGAGCTTATGCAGTCAAACTTGGAGCCACAGAGGAGGAAGACGGCGCGGTTGCAGCATCAGGAAATTGTCACCGAGTTGCTTTAATTTCACGACGCAAGACAGATGTTTTACTGGTTAATATTGAACAATGGTCTCCAGGAGTCTTTGCTGACCCAACCACTGTAGAAGGACGGGCGGCTTGGTACTCCTTTGCCTTTTGGTTACGGATTGCGGCGGGTTATTGTTTAGATGTGGATGCATTGGAACTACAGGCGGGATTTCGTTCCCTTCCTGGTGAGGATGATAAGCCAATTGGTCAAGCGTTCTTGTGCGATCAACTAGAAAATGGTGCAGGTTATTGTCGATTATTAGCGCAACCCCAAGAGTTTGCGGCTTTAATGAATTTGGCACAACCAACCAATCAGGATGGGATTGCTTGGGAATGGATCGATTCTAAGCTTGATCCCCAAGGGTCACAACCTCACGGCAGCAAGTGCGATACCTCCTGTAATCTCTGTCTACGAGATTTTAGCAATCTTCCCTATCATGGTTTACTCGATTGGCGATTGGCTTTGGATATGGCGAGAATTGCGTTATCATCTGCTAATCGGGTTGATCTGAGTTCGCCTTGGCATGAGTTAAGAAATCCTTGGCTCAATCTTCTGGAGGGAGAAAATGCTGCAATTCCTAGAATTATCAGGAGTTTGGGGTATCTTTCTTCCGAGTCATTTGGCAGTTTACAAGGATATGTTCCTCAGGGAAAAGGGAGAGTGCGATCGCGGGTTTTGATTATCCGTCATCCCCTTTGGACTGATCAGCATCCTGAGTGGCAACGTGCTGTAGAGGTGGCTCAAGAGCGATATCCTAGTTTTGAGGTGAAGTCGGCTAATCCGTTTAAGATTTTGCGACGACCTGCGGATTATGTTTGATTCTAACGGTTAATTCATTTGCGTTTATAAGAAGTCCCAACAAGCTAACGATGGCGTTGGGTTACTCTTTGAGAAGGCTTCGCCTACGTTCCTCAACCCAACCTACAAAGGGCGCGGACAGCATACATTTTTTTGTACAACTCCATCGGCTCCGATTCTAACAATGATTGTGTCGCCATTTTCAAAATCCCATGTATGGTCAGTTATTATATCGCCATCGGGTCTTCTTATTGCCTGCATTGAGATGCCAGGACTTCCCAAAATTATTTGTACTTCTTCCAGAGTCATACCCATTTCAATAGTTTGATAAAGCGCATTGATTTTTTCATTAATTTTTTCATCAGACACTGTTTGCTTGATCGCGGCGGATTTTTCAGAATTTTCAAGATTCGTGGTGGCTGGAAAAGGTGCACTATAAGCAGTGCTTTTAAATAACAATAACGAAGTAAATAGTATGAGTGTGGTCGAATACAGAAGCTTTATAATTTCCATGATTTTGAAATCGCTATGAGGTTATACTTCATTGCCCGGACATCTATTACTGAGTAAATTTTGGGAATAATTTTGGGCATAACTCTCACCTAAACTTGTTTAGTTAAATAGTTCTCCTACTATACCACTAAACCCCGGTAGAATCGAAGTTGTTAGTACATCTTGAGCAAACAATGTTACTACTAATTTCAGCATCGCCTGTTCACGACGATAAACTTTAATCTCCTGCTTCTGGCGATCGAGAATCCAATACTCTTGCACTCCCTGGGTGGAATAAAGTTTGAGCTTTAACTCTAAATCCCGTTGTCTATCTTTATTCCCTTTTGATAGCACTTCAACAACCAACTCAGGTGCATCAGTTAAGTGTCCCGACTCATCTAAGCATTCCTCTAATCGCTGATTACTTGCCCAAACCACATCAGGGATAACGCTATCGGTAGCTGAGAAAATAATACCCGGAGCGATCGCGGCTCTACCTAAACCTGTCTGACGCGACCAAGTCTGTAACTGAGCATACACATTTCCAGTAACCTCCTGATGTTTCCAATGAGGCGCTCTCGTCACAATCAGTTCTCCATCAATGATTTCATACCGTTTTCCGTCTTCTGGAAAGAGTTCTAAATCACCAACAGTCCAGCGAACTTGTTCTGTGGTTATCATAGCAATTGCAATGACCTAAAAAAAGGTACTATCTCTATCTTAACGTAAATGGCACTGATTTTAGGGTTTTGTAGTAAGCGATGCAGGTATTTACGCAACTCCAAACCTAGCTTAGTTTCACAGCGAGTTGCTCAAGTCCAAGCTTGGTGGACTAAAATCCATATCCAGTCAGCTTTAGCTGACTTGAGCTTTTAGCCCGAACTTTAGTTCAGGGCTTAAAGTTTCTGCGGTGCAAGGTAATCTCTAAATGTCCCTTCTGATACAATAACTTTAACGGTTTCCACAGCTCCTTATCCTCTGAAATCTGTTGCCGAAGTTTAGCAATCGAGACTTCATCACCCAAAGAGTCAATCGCCTCTAAAAGCTGTCTCTCCTCCGCCTGAAGATTCTCATCTTTGTCGAACTCAAGTGTCACCCATTCCGCCTGTAAGTTCTGTTCTACTTCAGCAATAGCTTGCAGTTGCCTGATTTGTTCCTCTCCGGCTCCTCCAGCTTCTATCAATTTCGATAATTCCTTGACCCGTTCATCTAAGCTACGTTTCAAACGACTAACTTGACTCAATAACTCTTGTACATCTTGATGGCGTTCTTGAGCCAGAAACGATAAATCTTGTTCCAGCTTTTCCCATTGGTAAATTTTGCGATCGCACCAATTATTCAGCTTATCTAAAAACACCTGTCTCAGGGTTTGGTAAGAACCCTTCTCGTCTTCCTCATCAAACCGACAGAGATTACTTAGACAAGTTTCATTGTCTGAAATCCGCACCAACAGGGATTGATACTGGCTGAGACGTTGCTCAAAAGCCTCCCGCCGCGATCGCCGATCTCGTAAAAGCTCTTGTTCAAGTTCAACTAAAGGGCGCTGTAACTGCTCATACTCCCTAAACCCCTCTATTTTGTGAGTTGCAAAATAGGTAACCACTCGGTCAACAAATTCATCATCATAACGTCTTAGCTTTTGAGAGTCATTCACCAAATTCTCTCGCAACACCTCAGCGCGAGTCAAAATAATTCGCCACTGTTCCAAACCCGCCACCCAATCCTGAAGCGTTCTTTTCCTATTTTCGTAACTTCTCAACGACTGAAAACACTGCTCTCTTTGGCGATATAAGCTTAAAATATTACCCTCCTCTAAACCAATCGAATGACTGGTTTTATAGCAATCTTTATCAAGCTGTTTAACTTGCCGTTCCAAAGTCGTCCGGTAATCATTGAGACAGGGTTCTAAACCACTGTTGCCAATAATAAGCTGACTCACTTTAGAGTTAATCAACTCTCTGGTCAAATTTTCTAACCGCCGTTTCATATCACCTAGTTCTTGCTCAAGCGCCGAGTGTTTCTCCTGGCGAAATTCTTCAACTTGCTCACCCATTCCTTGTATCGTTCTCTGAAGTTGATCGAGAACTACCGTCGCTTCCATTAAATCCCCTGCTTTGTCATCAGATATAGATTGTGGCTTCCCTGACTCAAAAACAGTTGATTCAAAAAGATTTAATTGTGCCGTATCATCGTCTTTTGCCAATGCATCAACTACCCAACTCAGAGTTTTTTCAGCTTCATCTAAACCTTGTTCAACGTCATGAAGCATCGCCTCATCAAAAGCGCCTCGCCACTCAGAAACCCGGTGGCGAAGTTCATTTAACTGACCCCTTAAATCATCAGGTTCTAGTTCCGCTACAGCTTGACGAACAATTCCCTTTTGTCGCTCCCACTCAATATAGCGTCGCACTCGTAACCATTCAATCGCTTCCTCAAACTCGTCTTGAAGATAGCCCAACCGCTTCACCTCTTGCCATAATTCTCGATAGTCTAACGCTTTACTATCTTCTTGTCCTTGTCGCGTCTCAATGACTTGCGTTCTTCCGGTTAATTTCAAAGCTTGAACAATAAATTCTTCCAGAGAATGTGAGGTAAATTGGACTTGAGAAAATTCTCCCTTCTTGCTAGCAATCTTATAATCAGCAATCAAACCATGCTTCTGAAAAATTGCCAAAACACTCGGCAATCCTGAACCCATTGTCTCAAATAACCGTTCAAAATCTGCTTTGGAAACTTGATACAACTGACGCCCCCGACGAACAGCAAGAGGCACTTTCTCCAGCGTCACTTTATATTTAAGCAAGGTAGGACGCAAGTTGTTGTAGAAAGACTGATAGTTAGGAAAAAGAGCTTTACATTTCAGATAAAACACTGACTCAATTAGTTTCGTTTCCGCACCTTTCACCTTCTCTAGCCCCTCAATCGTCCAACTATCATGTCGAGCTTCTGAAAATAACAATCGCAGGGCATACTGATGACATTCCTGACGATGGTGTTCCAATCTCGCCCGATCTGCCTTACTCACTTCCGGATTATCCAATAGCCAATCTTGAATATAATCAGAGAGAGTAAGCAGCGTACAAGCAGAACACTGTTCCGCCGGGATAACTTTTTTCAATAAACCAAAAACAGTGGGATATCCCCCTTCAAAACGGCGACTAAGCTGAATATGAAAATCAACCTGACCCGTTCCCGCGATCGCAGTTATTTTTTGCTGACTCTCAGGCGCTTTCCGCTCATAACTTAGGTAAAATCGCCAATCTAAATGACTGTCTTCAGGCGGAATAAATCTCATTAAGCCAGAATCGAGACTCCCGACACTAATGACTAAAGAACGGTTGGGAAATTCCGGATTATATCGTTCTGGCGCACCATTGAGAAAAGTATAGGAGCCAAATCGATCCACATTCCAGGCTTGAGGATAGCGCCAATTCCAATTCCCTTTTTGACCGACTCGCTTAACCGGAAACAACAAAGGCAGAATATCGGAACGGAAAATCTTGGCAGCCATCTCTTCTTTTTGCCCATCATGCCAATCCCGAAACCAACGCTGGCGAAACCGATTCAATATTTTATCAACAACGGTGGGAGTATTTGGCTGACTTAATGCCACCAAGGCATAGCGATTGTGGCTAAGTTGGATAATATGTACACCATACAACTGATCATCATCAGCTAATTCCCTAAGACTGATTTTCAATCCAAATTCCTGTGCCACCGATTCAGAAAGTCCCCCCGGAAAAATAGCCAGAAGCCGAATCACCTCTCGTCCTTGAGAATGCCTTTGCACAGGTTCTAGCTGTTCTAAGGTGTTAATCGCATGATTAATTCGGTGTTGACTCGCCCCATAAAACTGCACTCGTCCGGCTAAATAATCATTAATTAAATCTAGGGGAGTGTAGGGACGATTATTATCTCGGGCAAAACCAACCAAGCGTTTATAGACTTCAATAACCGTGCGCGGACCATTACTGAAATCTTTGCGATCGCACAACTGTCCTAAACTCTCAATTGTCGCCGGATGTGCAACTTGTTCCGGCTTAACTCCATCATCCAAAAACTTATCACACAACGAATGCCAAAGTTGCTCAGGAAACTCAGAACTATAAGCATCTGCGAGTCGGAGAAAAACGTGCTGCTGCTTCATCCGGTGGATAATATCACCCGCTTGTTCCTCAATCGCCGATTCCGTGGGATCTGTCGGCATACTAAAAATTAACGCCACAGGCGTATTTCCTAATGATCTCATCCCTTTAACTAAATTACTCAAAATTTGAATTCGGGCGCTAGAACCTTCTTCCGTTCGCAAAAATTCTTGGCTTTCATCAGCGAATATGGCTAACCCTTTCATTCCCCCTTGCTGGAGAATCGGAATACTCTCTTGCCAAAAACTCAACACACTATCGGTGTTGGTAATATCAGTCTTTAAGTCTTGAACAATTTTCAGGGCTTTGTCTTCAGATAGCCTGTACTTCCGGGCTAGTTCTGCGGCTTGCGATGATCGAGACTGTTTGCCATATTTAACATACAATGCCTCAATTTCTGGAATACGTTCAGGTGGCACACAAGTCTTAATCCAACCATACGTGGCAACCATCAAGTTATCCAATTCCTTAAACTTGAACGGTGGCACCGCCACAATCTGATGTTGCTGACACTGATGCCACAAATAAACCAGTGTTGCCGTCTTACCATAGCCATAGTCAGCACTCAGATAGCCATTGACAGGCTTCCCCTGGCAAATTTCAGCAATTAAGCGATCACGCAGAGTCTTTACCCGTAAGAGAGGGTCGTAGCTACTAGCATACAACCGATAACGATTAGCTACACCTTGAGGGTCATCTTCTATCTGGGATGGATTAACCGTATCGACAATTGCCGCGATCGCATCCAGTTGTTCTAATAGCCGTTTCATAGATGTAGCCAGTACAGAAAGAGTCATTATCCAATCATAATCTAGTCGGGGTGAAGGGTGGGAGCCTAGTAACACTGATTTCTCGGATTTAGAGGGAGGTTAGAGGTGGGGGATTAGAGGTTAGTAGCACTGATTACACAGAGATGTTAGTTCTCAATGGGGAAAAGATGATTCGATTTTGAAGGAAATTATTTAGTTCTCTGTGTTAATCTGTGTGCTTCACTATTCAGTGTTCTGTCTATGTCATTCAATCTGTGTCAATCTGTGTCATGAATCCGACCATCAGGCATTGTCGCCCCCTGCAAATTTGCCCCGATTAAATTCGTGGTACTCAATTCTGCCCGTGTCAGATTAGCATTGCTCAAATTAGCCCCCATTAGGTTTGTTCTTGCCAAATATGCCTCAATCAAATCCGACTCACTCAAATTCGCTTCCCGTAAATTTGCCCGACTCAAATCCGCCCGATTCAATCGCGCAAAACTCAGATTTCCCCGACTCACTTGGGCTTTACTCAACTTCACATCTGGCATAACAGCGCCCTGTAAATTCACTCCGGTTAAATCGGCTTCACTTAAAATTGCCCGTTCCAATTTCACATTCTTCAGAATAGCGCCGCGCAAATTCGCGCCCATCAAATTCACTTCTGTCAAAAATGCCGAACTCAAATTGGCGCCACTCAAATCTGCCCCCCGCAAATCAGCTTCCCGCAAATTTGTTTCCCTTAAATTGGCACCACTTAAGTTAACTTTCAACAAATCTGCTCCCCGTAAATCTGCCCCTTGTAAATCGACGTTCTGCAAGATTGCCCCCCGCAGCTTAGCAGTATACATACGCTTCTCTTCTCGCAAATTAGCCCCGCGCAAACAGGCACCGGTTAAATCCGCCCCACTTAAATTTGCCCCCCGCAAATCAGCATCCATTAAATTTGCATCGAGCAAACTGGCTAATGTCAGATTGGCGCTTCTTAAGTCAGCACTTTGTAAACTTGCCCCATGTAAATCGGCATTACTTAAATTAACACCACTCAGCCAAGCCTGATTTAAATTCGCGCCACTTAACCGCGTCCCCACTAAATTTGCTTTCCTTAAATTAGCGCGACTCAGGTAGGCAAAAATTAGCGTAGCGCCATGTAAATCAGCACCACTGAGAACAATACCAATTAAGTCCGCCCCAAACAAATTGACCCCACTGAGACTGACACCACTAAACTTCGTTTCTCCCGCTTCATAGCGCTGTAGGAGTTCTTTAACGTTCATAAAGTCGTTTCATTGATTGTGCGATCGCGCCAGCGGCTTGAGTGTTTTCATCGGCGTCTTCCAGGGCTTCTGCTGTCTGGTAAAGCTTAGCTTCAAGTTCCTCAAGTGTGGGACAATTAGAAAACAGTTCAAACAACAAATCGTCTAAGGGCTTGGCTTTCATTAATAACCAATCATGTTGCGTTTTTTGAACTGGGCGATAGAGTGCCGAAAAAATTAATAATTTTGCCCGTAACGGGGTCGTATATTTCATTACATTCAGACGTAAATCAAAGGGATCATAAGGGTAGGTTTGTGACGTTGAATCCTGAGTGGCATTTTGCCCAATTTCCTGACCTTTAACAAGTGGGAATTGAGGATTGGGGATTGGGGATTGGGGATTAGGAAATTCTCTCTGGTTGTCCTTATCTTCCCGTTTTCGCGTCCCTATATTGACCTGTGGGGGCAATTTTGTCGGTGGTGGCGCTGGCGGCTGCGATCGCACCGCTTTAGCTGATTTGACACTAGTGATTTCTGAATCATCAGTATAGAGTTTTTGTAGCGCCTTTAAAATCGTTTTTGCCACGACAATATATTCCGCCTGTCGGTTGAGCGTTTGCACTTGCTGCTTGAGTGCTGCACTCAGTTTTTCGATGCTGGGGTAAGATTCTTTTAGGTCTTGAATTAAATCTGCCAAGTTCAATTGTTCTAGAATCTGTGACTCTGTTTCCCACCGATTTTTGCAGACATAAACCATGAGTTTTTTGAGCCGCAGGATATTACTATCTTCTTCCAGTTCCCTGGCGATTTCTGAGACAATCCATGGCGGCTGACTTGAAGCTTTAGTCTGGGATTTTACGGCGACGACTTGAGTTAATTCGTCGGGTTCGCTATAGAGAGGTTCTAATTGATGAATAATCGTATCAGCCACTAGTAAATATTCCGCTTGGCGGTTCAACGTTTCAGCAAAGCTATAAAGCGTTGAACGAAGCTGATCTAGACTGAAATGGGAGGCGCGAAGTTGTTGGATTAAATCGGATAATTCATACTGGTTCAGAATTTGGAGCTCGTTTTCCCACTGATTTTGGCAGGTATAAACCATTAACTTTTTAATCCGTGTTGAATTGTCGTGGGTTTCCAAATTTTTAACAATTCTATCTAAACTTAATAACCCTGGCATTAATCTGAATGATGAATTGTGAAATTATCGCTTTTATAGAGAAATAATCCGCCGCGTTTTGTTCGTGAGCCGGACGCTTTGAACATTGGTACGTTTTTAGAATCTTTAGCACATATTATTTTATTTGTCAATAGTTTTGTTCAAAGGGGTTTCCAACTCTACTAACTCTATGATATCAAGACTGTCATTTGTCATACTCTCTTTCATCAACAATCATGCTATTTAAGTTCTCTCCCCTGCTCCCCCTGCTGGGCGGGTTTATTTAAGTTATCAGTTTTTGGCATAAGTTATCTGTAAAACCCGCCCCTACATCCCCTGCTTCCTCTGCTAAGAGACGTGCCATGGCACGTCTGGAACAGGCTCCCCCATCTCCCCTAGAAATCATCCTGATCAACTGGCACACTCTAAGAAAATTATAAATACTGACCCCTTTTAGGGACAGTTTGACCCCTTATCGACGAGTCGTAATCGACTCACTCTAAATCACTATGTTATTTACTCGTCAACAACTCAAAGCCAAAAAACGCAATGCCAAACGGCTCAGTCAATTACTCCAAGAGGCTAGAAGAGAACTTGAACACAATATTATCATGTTGGAGGATACGGTTTTCGACCAAGGTAGTTGGCAACTGTCGGATATTTTACCCTCTCAAAATGCTCATTCTGTGATCGGCGAAATTCTCGCGATCGCGGATGCCTGGGAACAACTCAACCATTTTGAAATTGAGGAAAAGTTAGATCATATCGAGGGTAAATTCTATCAAAACTAAAGCATTCTGTTTAATTGACTCTATAATCCAAAATCCCACAACCCAAAGTTGTGGGATTTTGGATTAACTATCAAGAAACACTAGGCTTACAATTACTCCCTTCCCGGTAGAAGATTACCTATTTTTCTCTTTCCCTGCTCTCCTAGAAGGGCGGGTTTAATGTAGGGGCGGGTTTGACTACTATCATTCAGGGTTGCACCCAGATATGACTAAACCCGCCCCGACTGTCTTTGTCTGCTATAGAAGAAACATTACGGAGAATCCATCATTATTTGCACAGACGAACTCATCCGCATCAGCGTTTCTTGATCACTCTCAGGTGCCGTAACCAAAAATTCCATATTAGAAAGTGTAGACATCATGCCATTAAGAGGCATGATCCGATCAAACCCGATAGTCATTGTTCCAGCGCTTTGCGTGGCAAAAGACTGAACCTTAAAATTCACACCGGGAGGCGCTCCAGGAAGATCCATCTGGCTCGATTCTTGAGATTGCTGTTGCATACTCATCTTTAGCGTGACCTGATCATCCTCAATATCTTCCACCTCATATAAGACTTGGATCTGATCCAATGGCAACTCGGAAACGGGTACAGCGCTAGATACTTGCCACGTTGCTCCCACTCCTACGGCTTCTTCGGGAAAAGGTACCGCTGATAATTGCTCTAAAGAACTCAACATTTGCTGTAGAAGTTGTTCGAGGTTGGGATCAAGATCCTCCGGTAAAGATACGTTCACATCTTTAGTGATTCCCTGCTCATCAATCACAAAGGTAATCGTCACATCCTTGAGTTGTTGCAGTTGTGCTCGCAGAGTCCGAATCAGTTCCGGCGGAGCGGTTTTATCCGAAACCACATCCACCTCAGTGTAAGTCACTTTAATCTGAGCATCCCCATTCGCCTCAACCTGAGTCACTTCTGACTCAACGCTCATCTGTATAGCCGGCATATTGATATTAGGCATCACCTGACCATCCACCGTCCCCGTCATGTCCATATTCATGGTTAAGACTGTGGTTTGCTTGGTGTTGGCGGCGGGTTTAAACCGCAAAATTTGCCGGGGTTGAGCGCCTGGATAAAGTAAGACTATCGTTGATTTCGCTTCAGCCGCACTTTCGGTTGCATCGGGAAGGGTTTGGGGAGCAACTAATGGTGTTTGAGCATTGACAGAGGGAGAGGGTGGCGTTATCCCCCATCCGGCAATCAATAACACAACAGCACTCAGGACGACTGGTTTCTTCATCAGGTTATTCTAAAATTCAGATTCTCCTTTCAATCTAGCTCACCCGAGTTTATGGTAAATTCTAGAATCCTTTACCTGGGAATCGACTTCGGTACCTCTGGCGCACGAGCCATTGTGATTGACGCCACAGGTGCGGTGCAATCCGAAGCGCAATGTGGGTTTGAGGCGACTCCCCTGGCTGAATTAACGGCAATTTGGCAAAACACTCTATATCGGCTGATTGAGCAAATTCCGGCATCGATTCGACAGGACATTACTCGTATCGCCATTGATGGTACATCGGCAACTGTACTGCTGTGCGATCGCGAAGGTACTCCAATCACTGAGCCACTTCTTTATAATGATGCACGAGGCTATCAATTATTACAACAACTCGGTGCTACTCCCCTCACCTGTGTCTATACGGCGGGAGGAGGTGCTAAAAATACAACATGGACAGCCATTCGCGAACGTCAGCTACAGGTTGCCATTCGACCCCCCAAACACACAGAAGCAGCTTATGGTACGGCACTATTGAGTATGTAGGGGTTCACTTTCACGACTATCCTTTCTTCGCTAACCCAGATGCAACTCGCGCCCGCCCCAGTCAAGTGTTAACTATCAATGTGAACTCCCTGTTCTACGACAGATGACAAATAACCAATGACAAATGACGAATGAACCTATGCTGCTGACGGATGAATTGCTCCTATATTACAAACGCTGTCGGCGTCGGGCGTTTCTCGATTATTGTGGTGATCCGACTCAAAAAGATCCGCCCCAAGATTTTCTGCTGAAACTGCGCCAAGATAGCTCGGCACATCGGAAAGCTATCCTCAAAAGCGTGGAATACAATGGGAGCTATCTTTGTGCGGGAGAAAGTCCACTCCTATCCCTATTGCCTACTGGGGCAAACCTGACGCCGATACAAACCCCTCGCTATGGGCGAGATGATTGGCAGGCGGGAGCGAATGCGACTTGGGAGTTGATGCAGCAAGGAGTCGATTGTATTGCTAAGGGACTTTTGATCAGGCAAACAGTTGAGGGCGTCACGCTGCTGGGTTCTCCTGATTTATTGGTCAAACAACCGGGAAACTCGATTTTTGGGGATTGGATGTATGTGCCAGTATCCATTAAATTCGGCAGGCGTGCTAAGGCGGATTATCAAATCATCGCCGCGTTTTATGCCCATCTTTTGGGTGAAATACAGGGAATTTTGCCCAGTCATGCTTGGTTAATTTTACGTCGTCAAAATGCCTACTCGGTTACTCTGGACAAATGGCTACCCTTGATGCAGGCGGATTTGGCAGAATGTATGCAAACTTTGCAACAACCTCAAGCGCCAGAAGTCTTTATCTCACGGCAAAAATGTGGTCTTTGTCATTGGTATAGTAGCTGTTATGCGATCGCGCAGTCTCAAAAGCATATTTCTTTGATACCCGGTGTTACGCCAAATCGCTACCAGAGTTTGCAGGAGTTAGGGATAACCACGGTAGAATCCCTTGCCCAAGCTGAGATTAGCACCTTGGCATTTCTGTTTGGCAGCGAAGTGGCATCGAATTTGCTGCAACAGGCTCAATCTATTCAGCAAAATCGCGTGATTCTACGTCAGAGGTTTGATCCAGCTAGAGAGATTCCCCCATTCGACAAGTTGACGGAACCTGAGCACAACTTGAATGGTGATCGAGTCAATTCTCTCTCAGAGTCTCAGCCTTCCAGGGAATATACGGATATATTACCCAAAGCCTCTGTCGAACTCTTCTTTGATATCGAGGCTCAACCCGACTTAAATCTCGACTATTTACTGGGTATCTTGGTGATTGATCGATCGAGTAATACCGAGACATTTCACCCATTATTGGCAGAACATCCCGACGATGAAGCCGTCATCTGGCAGCAATTTTTAGAGTTGGTTTGGCTCTACCCCGATGCTCCCATCTTCCATTTTTCTGATTATGAAGTCGAAACCGTCAAACGCTTAGCCAAACTTTACAAAACCCCATTCACCCACCTACAGCCCTTACTGTCGCGCTTTGTCGATGTTCATAAGCAGGTGATGAGTAGGGTAACCCTACCCGTAGAAAGCTACTCGCTCAAACATTTAGCGCGGTGGTTAGGTTTTGAATGGCGCGATGCAGGGGTAACGGGTTCTCAATGCGTCTGTCTCTATGAGCAGTGGCTGACAACAGGCGATCGCTCCGTACTGGAGATTATCCAACGCTACAATGAAGATGATTGCCGCGCTACGTATCACCTGAAGAACTGGTTATGGGGATTTTTGCAAGCAAATACTCTTACCTCTGTCTAAAGAATGCAAAGTTATGCAAAGATTTCTGAAAAAATCAGAACTCGTTATTAATATTACAATTTTCTCTAAGGAATCAATGTTAGCGTAGATAACATTGAGGGCTTCGCAGTCGTAGAATCGGATGGAAGCCCTCTAGGAACTTTTAAGAGGTGATCGCTATGCTTCCCATCTTCCTGATTCTTTTGATCAGCGCCATCGCAAGTCTCTGGCTGTCTTTACGCGCCTCTCACGAAGTTTCCCGGGTTTTAGCTATAGGTAGCGCCATATTTTGCTTAATCTTTGGGTTTGCTATGGCACCGTGGGCTATTCAGGTTTTGATTGTTCTATCCCTCCTAGGCATCGAACGGTTATATCCCTTCCGGAAAACAGCCGCTGAATTGGTTACTCTCTCTCCGACCAAAAGACGATGATTTTTTCCTTGAGGTCTACTTCAGACTATCATTCATTCAGTCAGAGATTCTACTCCCCCAATCTATAACAGAAAAAATTTAATAAATGAATACCCCAGCTTTTAGTCTGGGGTATTTTGATCTTAAGTTTTCCTAGTGCAAATGTATTATACCAAGACTAAAGCCTTATCCCGTAATAGTTTTAGGGCTTACCCCCCTCAAAATTTGATTGTTCACCCGCTTCTTCTGCGTACTCCTGTGCTTCCATTGGACGTGCTATGGTACAGCGCTAGTCATCAGATAGCTCGTAATCGTCATCTAGCATGAGGACATAATCAGCCATCTGTTTAGCGTAATGAAGGACTCTAGGCACTTCTAAGAAGTCTTCGTATTGCAAAACTCCATGACGGGATTCGTGAGCGATCGCAGCTAAGTCGAGTAAGTTGTCCTTGTCATCGTCTTGATAGTAACCTATGGTAATCTCAACCAGAGAAGGGTGTCTCCAAGATTTTTTTGGTTGCTCTATCCTCGATAAATTGTTGGCAATGTCACTCATCGTCAAAGACTTATTACCAAGACTAAAAAATACACGGTCATTGTCTAGATTCCTGAATAAACCAGTAATAAATCCAGATATTTTTTCCCCATCCATCCCAAACCATTCTGATGTTTCATCCCCAGAGCGTAATCGGATAACCCGCAGTCCAGGGAATTCCTCAAAAACAGGTTGGTCTCGCTCGGCAAACGATAATCCCTCGACGGAAATTTGTCTATCCTGTAGCCACGTCCATTGCTGACGGATATTCTGAGCTAAACAGTAAAGTAATGTCGGCTTGTCCCTTAACTCTTTTTTGTTGAGAGTCTGCTGAATAAATGTTCGGATTTTAGCCTTACCTTTATCGTCATTGGTAAAACCTTCTCCATCCTTGTTTATGCGGGTCAAGGCTTCATCATAGGGCATCCATGATTCTAGACCGGGGAAAATAGCAGTGATTTCAGCCGTCCGAGAAGACATTTTAACAATGACGGGAATTGTTTGGGGTTTCCCATCAGCGCTAGTTTCGGACGTTCGATTGACCAACCATAGCCCTACTTCATTGATAGGGGTATCTGGGTCTACATGGGGAAGTGTTATGTCAGATGGAGCCATCCGCACTCCTAGAGAGCGTAATAGGTCGATAAAGCTACAGATAGCTTTTTGACAATAACTTTTTTGTTTGGGAGTAATAAATTTGCTGACAAGTCCCTCATCCGCAAAACCGAGACGAATCGCACGTTTTGGGTCTCCCCAAGGGGCTAACCAATGTTTATTTTCATTTTCTTTACCCTCGTCATTTCTTTCTACAAACTTCCAATGTTTTTTATCATAAAGTTCAAACCAAACTCCCACTTTACCACGTAGTTTTGATTGAACATGCTGCACAAGAGCAGCGACTTCCCGCCTTCGCTTATTTATCGCTTTTTCTCGCTCTGTACTCTTCGGTTTAAATTCAGGAGATAAATCTAAGCGTTGTGCTAAACCAGCCACTTCATCCACACAGATAGTCACTGTTAAACCTTCCGGAAACGAGTAAATTCCCGGTTCTGCATTTGGCAACCCTAAGCAGTACTTTATTGCTTTGAGACGTTCGACCAGATTTTCTTCGTTGATGTACCAAATCCAAATGGTTAAATGTTCACCAATGGATGAGCAAATTGCACGCCGCAATGTTGCTTGTTCACCACGATGTTCTTCATAAAACTGCTCCAGCCTCACCTGAAAATCCTTGTCCTCCTCTTTTAGTTCGGGTTTCCAGCTACGAAGATCTGACTCCTGTTTTTTTAAGAGTTCTTGGCGGCGCAATTGGTAATCGGATTCAGATTCTCTTTTTTTCTTGATACATTTCTTCAGTTCAGTTTCCTGTTTACGTAACCATCTTTTTTTTCTGGCTTCAAATTGCTTGTCGGTTTCGGCTTTTTTTCTAAGAAGAGGCTCATCAAAACTTTTTTTGGGCTTTTTCAAGTCAAAGAACTGACTTGACGGCTTGTCTGTACCATATTTTTCACGTTGACAATCTATCGGTTGCCAACAGTCCTTTAAGACATCAGCTATTTGGCTTAAGAGTTCGTGAGTATTAGCTGTAGGTAATCCTTTAGCTACTTTATGCTTGGGTTTCATCCCTTCTTTATAGGCAATGCCAATATTAGGATTACCGCTTAAAGCGTCTGAGGGATTAGCTAATATTTTTTGCGGTGTCACTGAAAGAATGTCTAAATTTTTCAGCAATATAGCTAGGTTTTCATCCCACTCAGCTACACCTTTCTTTAATACCATCCGGCAAGAGAGGAAATAATCTGTCCACTGCTCAGGATTTAGTGCTTGTCCCCAATTCAGTTGGGCGCGGATGCAGGCGTTACTACCGTGATTTTTTGACAATTTAGAATCGTTTACACTGAGCCAGCGCCTAATGCTTGGCTTAATATCTAATCGGGGATAATGCAAATCAGGTTCCTGCACCATCCTCACGGTTAAAACTATTGAATAATAGTAGGTTTGTCCGTCTTCTGTATAATTTAACGGCTGCCAAGATATTAACTCTGCTCCTTGCCCACTTGATGGTATCGTTCGGTAAAACTGAAGTTTTTCGCCATCCACTTCAAACTTTAGTCCGGGTTGGGTTAGTTCTTTCGCTAGGATATGAGGCAACAAAATAAAATCACTGCCAGAGAGTTTAGCTGTTCCATTTGGATAAGTTGTAAACTGCTTTGTATAGGATACCTCTCTCCTTTCCCAAACCAATTTTTCGGCAGACAGATAACTCATCACCAATTGTCGTTCCTGAGCAGTGATGCCAACTTTCCTTTTATTACTTGGTTCTTCGGGAAATTCTGTATCTATCCAATAAGATAAAATAGCTGACAAAGGTTTTTGGGGGAGTTGGTGAGGGCTGTATAACCAAAACTCCCCTGGTTTCGGCGATAGTTTGCCAATGTAAATTAAACCTGGAGCTAGTCTTAATGCTCTATCGAGAGACTTCACGGGAAGGCTAGCTTGTTCAATAGGTTTATTATCCCGCTTGGCAGTAAATCGTCTTATTTCTTGCTTGGCATCATCGGGAAACTTTAATCCAAAAAACTCTTGAGGTGGCAAGTCAGATTTTAAGCGGAAAGCACATAAACGGATTGTTGGGTAGACCATGAGTAATAACCTATAAGTAATTAGAGATTGACATGGGGTAAACCAGAAAGCTTTTTAGTTTTAGCGATCGCACAATAAAAAGGGCGATAGAGAGATTGTACGACCAAGCGATCGCGTAGGGGAATTTGTGGATCATTTTCAAAATAAGGACGCAGTAAATTTACAATCCCGACAAGGACACTGGTAGCAGCAATATCTTCTTTTCCATCTTGGTTTCTAGCGGTATTTATCCCAAATTTAGCGTCGCACCAAAAAATTTGTGCATTGGCATTACCACGAATTAGACGACCTATTACTTGCCAAAGAGAAACAAGAATATCCCAATACACAGCCTCGCGATCGTCTACAGGTAGCGTCCTTAATTTGACTGAGAGGTGCAGCAGGTGAAGCCATTGACGATACGCCGTGTCACGAAAATCCTTACCTAATCTCAAGGTTTCCCCTGTAGCCGTTTTATGATTTTCAATTGCCCAACGGTTGATCGAGTGAATTGCATAAGATAAATCGTCAGGAACAGGGTGAGGTAAAACTAGAAAGTAAGCCGCTCCAATTACCGCAATTCCATTCTCATCAACAATATTATGCCCTCGCTCAAATGCTTTAATTGGACTGATCAAAATTGTTTCCGATCTTGTAGCAAAATCCGGCGATCGTCCCCGCTGCAATGCATTACGATTATCCCGCTCATCATGCCACTCTTTAGAAATTTCATCATCAGGAGATAGAGGGATAACTTTATCCTTCCATCCTAACCCCTCCAGACACTGATCAACCCAATTAACTTGTTCATAACTGTTAACCATTAATGATATTTTTCTACCCTTCAACTCTTTGAGTTTGTCAGCTAGATAGTCTTCTTCTACTAACTTTGTAACAATTTGTTCTAGATTACGACGCTTATTATCTCCTGCTCCCGACACAGAGATGGGGTTTTGATGCTTATCGGAGAAGGGTAAAAACGTTGAAGTTATGACCATTTCCTTTGATGTATCTGGTACAAGCACTCCATAAACAGGTACATCAACATGATATGCAGGTGATTTTCCCGCCCAACTTGTTCCCGACATCAGCAATAAGTGGGGACTGGCAATATTATCTGCTTTGAATAATTCATCAAAATGCAGTAACAACCAACGTCCAACGCCCGTGCAACGAAAAAACTGTAAGCTACCTAATGACTCTTTGTAGGATTTGTGGTACTGAAATGCCAGTTGATTCCCCATTGGCATTGCTGGAATAACTGCATTAAAGTCTGGTGGGGGAGCATCAAACCACATTGAATCTGATGTATCCAGATTTAGGATTCCTTGCACCTGTCGCCATTTGATCATCATCAAGGAGAGCTTACTTTGCAGAACACAGACTAGCAAGGCAAACTCTAGTTTGACGGAAATTTCATTGATTTTTTCCGAAGACAAGGGAACAGTTTCAGTTTGCTCAACCCATTTCCGAATAGCTGCACGTTTTTTGTCTTTTTTAGCCAACGGAAATAAGGGATTACGCTCGTCGTCTAAATTTTTGATATATGGCTCAAACGTACCCTTCATTAAGGCATCGCATTGTTGAGATTGTTCTACATTATCCGGCTCTGTCCTTGTTAGTAACGTAGCCACCTCTCGCAACAATAGCCAGTCCGTAAAATAATGCTTAGAGTCTCGCCATTTAGCTAAGTCATTTTCATTGCTCAATAGGTGGTATATTTTATCGGCTGTGCCGTTAGCTATACGGCAAGCGTCCCACCAATCTGAGACAATATCATTCTCAAGCAGTCTTGACTTTTGCTGCTTTAATTTGTCTTCAACATAATCATGGAGCTTGTTCAACCAAGCATCTCTAGCAGGTCTGCACAATGTCTTATCAGGACTAAATGCTTTATCCAGATAGGCTTGGTGTTGGTCAACTTCATCCACAATGACCAAATCACTGCGCCTACAAACCAATTCAAAATACAGGATACTCTCTCGGTTTATTGCTCGTGGAACCCTGCTATAAATTAAGCTTCCTGGTGTGGCAATCCAGATAGAAGCGTTAACTAGATCGCAGTCTTTTTTATGAGAGGGACATACACCGTAAGCTGGACAAGCTTTGTGCTTAGATGATAGTTCTGATTCATCTTCGTTGCTTGTCTCTATAGGTTCCAAGTTCAAACATGGCTGCATACCAATTTCAAACGGTATTTCCATCTCCGGCTTAACTGAAGGGGTCAATAGGCAAGTATTACTCAGCCATTGGAACGCCGGATGGTCTTGGTTAAACGCTTCATTTGGATTAGAGTTGTAAACGGCTTTGTGTAATCTATTTAAGTGGCTGGCTTTGTTGGAATTCCCCAAGATAGGAGCCACGTCAGTAATTCCAACTTCGGCAAACATTTTAGTCAACTCAAAGATTTGTAGCACATCCGCTACAACTAGAGTAACGTGCAATTTATTACGCCACGAACAGACTGCCAAAACTTTCATTAAGTTGGACTTTCCGGATGACACCATCCCGACTAAATGCCGGATTCTATTGATGGTTAAAGTCTCAGCATCAACTAATTCTTGGGTATCGTTAAATACTTGTAGTTTGATTTTACTAAAAAGACTTACCCACTTTGGCTTTAGTCCCCTATTACCCCTTTGCTCATCCATCCATGCGGCTGTTTCCCTAAGTTCAGCCCAAGATAATTGCAGCGGATTTCTCAAGGACACACCAGCTATATTGTGATTTTGTGGACGTTGGAAATTAGCAATCAGAGGCGATATCGCAACGGTTTCCTTTTTCCCTTTTACCTCGCACTTATAATTTTCAGCTTTAGCCCAGGTAAGCGCCTTTCTTTGCGATAACTCTACTGACTTATTTAATGTATCGTTATAAATCTGGAATCGGTGATTGGCAACTGTAATATTAGTTCGCCTTAGATATTGCCAAGATTCTCCTTCTTCATAAATTTCATACCCACGACTATCTGACGGAAAATCTCGATAACGCTGTAGGGCTTCTTTCCAGATAAATGGACTATCGAAGTGTGGCAATAGATGACGAGCGATCGCCAACATTCGATACTGATTTTCCGTCCAATTTTGGCATTCTGGATGCGAGATGGGATAACCAGTCAGTAGCACCCAAAGACTATTCGCTGTAGCGCCAGGAAGCAAGACGCTCAACAGGTAAAGTCCTAACTCGATCTCACATAACTCTTTATCTAAATCGTTCTTTAGAGGTGCATACCATTTCGTAGTATTTCTCATTTCTAAATTCCTAGCTTTTTAATAACTTTATTAACAAATGAACTTTCAAACATTACCTGAGATTTTTTGACCGATACGGGACAATAACCTCGGAATTCTTGGATGTACTCCTGACCATAACTTTTCAGTTCATCAGGAAAGACAAAAAAGGATTTATTGTAAGGCTGATGCTTGAGTTGACGAATAGGCTGATTGACTTTTTTGGCTAAGTTATATGCCGATTCCCAAAACTTTACATCAACTGCCCAGACTGTTCCATCTGGAAAAACTAAATGTAAGTCATATTGGTCGAGTTCTGGATATAGCTTAACTTCTAATCGGTTTAACTGTTTCAATTTTCTTTCTAGTCGGAGTTCTGCTTTCCCTGGACGATGAATAAAATATCGTAAATCCTTCTTCAGCCAAAAGATTTCATCATACTGATGATCGGCTAAAGGGACAGGATTCTTTTTTTCTTTAGCACAATGTTTGTTCTCACATTTTAAAATATTATCTTTTGTTACATACATTAGACCGCCACAATGACCGCAGCAGTAAAATTTTTCACCTAACTTATAAGATTCTGGAGCTTTTTCATAGCTATGTATCAGAAGATCTTGCACGAGCTTAAAATCTACAGCGCTGTCAATATAAAGTTGACCCCTTGTTACTACAGGGTTTTCTATAAGATACTTCCTAAACCTCGTGTAGAGTTCAGGGTTTTGTGCGGTTTTAGTCATTACCTCATTAATCACTTTCTTTTGGAAATTACCCCATTCATCGAAGTATTCTCCTGCTGTTTCAATACAAAACCCACTCGGCTTTTGGTCTTCTATCAGTCGCTTATCGAGCCATTCTTCAGGGCAATCAATTTCTATCTCCCAATCTTTTAAGGGGCGCTGCGCCCATCTGGACACAAAATCAGGAACTCCTTGTATCGGTTGAGGCATTCGGGCTATTAAACAAGCAAGTGTCAGCTTGTTTACCCCTAATTGCAAGACAGCCGGATATGCTGAGAGACTTTTGGGGATTTGGTGTGCATACTCACATAGACCCTTAGCTATCTGTTGGAGCGTACCCTCTCCTATCAGATTCACCCGATCAGGCTCTTTGACTTCCTCGCTACCCGTAACTAATGAAGTCATGTCGTACCGTCTGTGTCCTGTTGGCGTCCTCATTGCCTTAATCTTTCCCGTCGCCTCCCAGCGCCTGAGGGTGTCTACGCTAACCCCTATGCGCTGTGATGCTTCTTTTGGACTCACAAACTCTGGAATGGGCTTTGCCTCAATTCTATTCCTCTACTATAGCCGCATTTCTAGATTTGCATAGATATTTTTGGCAAAATGAATGGGTAGATTTGTGAAAAAGACTCCTAGAACGGATAATGACCGCGATCGCTGTTTTTTCCCAACGTCGTCTGATTGCGGTTTACGGGTAAGTTCCAACAGGGCTACGGGTTGAAATAATTATCGCGATCGCGTAAAGTAAGCTGCGATCTAATCATTTTGGATATAGCGGTTTGCCACTGGGTAGAGTACACCTAAAATTTATGATACTGGGTCATCTGGGCGTAAAGTGTATTCAACTGAGTTGCAGTTATTCAGAAAGAGATTTTAGACGATAACCTAAACCATGTACAGTTTCAATTAAATCTTCTGGAGCGCCTACTGATCGAAGTTTGGAGCGCAGGCTTTTAATATGAACCTTAATCGTATCTTCTTTCGGAGGATTCTCTAGTGACCAAACATGTTCAATAATGGCACTCCGACTCATAATTTGGCGTCCGTTGCGAATCAGCAATTCTAAAAGACTGTATTCTTTGGGAGTCAAGCGTAGAGTTTGCTCGCCGTAGCAGACTTCATAAGTCGCTGGATCTAAATGCAATTGTCCCCATTTTAAAATGGGGGGTGCAACCGTTTGCCCTCGTCGCAGTAGCGCTCGAATCCTAGCCAGTAACTCTGGAATATCCAGAGGTTTAACCATATAATCATCGGCGCCTGCGTCCAAACCGATCACTTTATCCGTACTGGTATCGCGAGCCGTGATCATCAATATTGGCATCTGATAACCATAGGAGCGCAAGCGTTGACACAAATGAATCCCATCCAATTGCGGCAACATCATGTCAAGCAAAATTAGGTCGTAATCAAGGGTATTCACTTGCACCCAGGCAAACTCTCCATCGGAAACGGTATCGACGGCATACCGTTGTATAGCCAAGGCTTCAGCCAGGGCTTCAGCCAGATAGATATCATCTTCGACTAGAAGAATTCTCACTTATTGACATACTATTCCCTTATATGAATTTATCACGAGCCGGTCTAAAAACAAACTTGCTCAAGAGAACGGATAGCTAGCGGCTGTTATTTTTTAGGATAACTCAGATGCAAAAATCTATCAGTATCAAAATTGTTATCGGCGGTTTTTGTCTGGCATTACTTATTTTTATTGGTGTTAGTGTTATTTCCTATAGTCACCTGACTCAACTGATGGAACTTCCCCGGTCGATGGACTATAGTTACAAGTTACAGGAACATCTGAAAGATTTATTGTCTCAGCTCAACAGCGCCAATGCGATCGCCCAACAACAGCAATCGCTCCTGAGGCAGATCCAAGCGAAAGAACAACAGGTGCTACAAGAGCAGTTAGCGACTGTGGTGACTCAGATTCAGAAAACCCAGTTGAGTATGATTCTGGGGCATAGTAGCAGCTTAGCGATTCTGATGGTGCTGTGCGGGTTGCTCCTGAAGCAGCACTCTCGATTCCAGCCAGAGTTAAGCGGCGGAAGCCAACAGTCACAGACTACCCGATCGCAAATGGCGCAACGAGAGCAACTCATCCTCAGGAGCGCTCAACGTATCCGCCAAACTCTAGATCTGGACACCATTCTCAAAACCACAGTCACCGAAGTACGAGAATTTCTGGGTGTGGAGCGAGTGTTAGTCTATCGGATTTGGTCTGATGGTACAGGAAGTACCGTAGCGGAATCTGTCACTCCTGATACCGCACCTATTCTGGGACAAACCTTTCCGGCTGAAGTTTTTCCCGAACAGATGCATCAATTGTACTGCCAAGGACGGATTCGCACTGTAGTCAATCCAGAAACCGATGGAGTTGCTCCCTGCTTGGTGGAATTTCTACAGCACTTAGGTGTCAAGTCTAAACTCGTCGTACCCATTCTGCAACAAGAAAAGCTTTGGGGACTGATGATTGCCCATCACTGTTCTCAACCCCGACAGTGGCAACCCTTAGAAATTGACTTACTTTCTCAATTAGCTATACAAGTTACCATTGCCATTCACCAAGCCCAACTCTATCAACAGCTTCAGAATGAATTGAGGGAGCGCCAACGGATTGAAGCCCAACTGCGTCAAGCTCGCGATGAACTAGAAATCCGAGTTCAAGAACGTACTGGTGAACTGATACAGATGAACGCTGATCTACAGACTCAAATCCATGAACGCATGGAAGCAGAAGCCGCATTAAAAATTAGTGAAGAACGCTTTCGGGTTGCTCTCCATGACTCACCAATTACAGTATTTAATCAAGACACAAATCTGCGCTACACCTGGGTCTATAATCCGGCGAGTCGGATTAATACTGACGTACTGCTCGGAAAATCAGAATTGGAAATGTTTTCACCAGAAAATGCCCAGAAGTTAATTCCTATTAAGCATCGAGTTCTGACGACCGGAGTAGGTGAGCGCCAAGAGATATCAATTATCGTAGACGGTAAAGTCCGGTACTACGACTTAACCGTAGAACCATTACAAAACGATGCCGAAGAAGTGGTTGGCATTACCTGTGCTGCCACCAACATTACCGATATTCGGATTCGGGAACAACAGTTGAGATCAATCTTTGAAGGCGCTCTTGATGCCATTACAATTGCCGATGATCAGGGTCGATATATAGAAGCTAATCCAGCGGCTTGTCAGTTATTTGGTTTACCTTTAAATGAACTTTTAGGCAAACGAATTGCTGAATTCATGGAACCAGGTTTTGATTTTGAAGCAGCTTGGCATCTCTTTCAACAGCAGCAAAGGTTAACCGGAGAAGTCCGTATCCTCAAGCCAAACGGTACAATGCGAGATGTGGAATATACAGCCAAAGCCAACTTTCTTCCTGGACAGCATTTATCTATCTGGCGGGATATAACTGAACGCAAACGCGCCGAAAAAGCACTCCGGGAAAGTGAACGGTTTATTCAACGCATTGCTCACGCCATGCCAACGGCTTTGTATCTCTACGACTTAATCGAAAAGTGCAATATCTACACTAACCAACAGATTACTCAACTCATCGGCTACTCCCCTGAAGAAATCCAACAGATGGCACCGACATTTCCTCAAAATCTGATTCACCCAGATGATCAAGCCAAATGTACCACCGCCATTAAACGATTTGCCACGGCTAAAGAGGGAGAAATTATTGAGACAGACTATCGCATCCAACATAAGTCAGGGGAATGGCGTTGGCTGTATAGTCGCGAGATGGTGTTTACTCGCACGGCTGATGGTTTACCCCAGCAAATTCTCGGTACTGCTCAAGATATTACAGAACACAAGCAGGCAGAATCAATACGTCTAGCACTTGCACAAGAGCAGGAACTCAGACAACTCCAGCTTAACTTTTTTTCTATGGCATCCCATGAATTTCGCACGCCATTAAGTACTATTTTAGCTAGTGTCCAATTGCTGAAATATTACTATCCAGAAGGAACAGATAAGAAAATTTGTCGCAATATTAACCGGATTGAGACAACAGCTAAAACCATGACTCAGCTTTTGGGTGACATCTTAACAATCAGCCGAGCGGAAACTGGAAAATTAGAGTTTACTCCTCAACCCATTGAGTTAGAAAGTTTCTGCTGGTGTTTAGTGGAAGAGATGCAAGTGAATGCGGGAGAAAATTATTCAATTAATTTTGTTATTCAACATCAACCTCCTATTGTTTTATTGGATGAGAAGTTGTTGCGTTCTATTTTAATGAATTTGCTTTCTAATGCGATTAAATATTCCCCGATAGGTAGTCAAGTATATTTGATATTGACATATAGTCAATCTACGGCAATGTTTAAAGTCAAAGATCAAGGGATTGGGATTCCCTCAGCGGATCAAAAAAAGTTGTTTACTATATTTCATCGTGGCACAAATATTGGCAATATCCCCGGCACAGGATTAGGATTAGCTGTTGTCAAGAAATGCCTAGAGATACAAGGCGGTACGATTTCAGTCAATAGTGAAGTGGGAGTCGGTACAACGATGACAATCACGATACCATTGCCATCGGCATGACTTATACTGGAGTTGAAAAACATTCTGTACGTCCAAGCCAATTTAGTCAATTATCGTCAGGACATGATATAAGTTGGGTTTCGTTCCTCAACCCAACCTACTTGCGTTGACTACAAATTATTTTTTACCAAGGACTACCAATCATGGTAAATGCAGCCCAGTAATAGGGATGGGTAAGAGATCTGTCGTCTTGATTCTCTAATGTTGGCGGTAAAGGAACAGGTTGTCCACTTCCCCGTAATTGCCCCCCTTCGAGGCGCACATCACCCTTGAGCATAGCTAACTGTGCTTGTCGTAAAGCTTCGGCTTTAATCGGAGCGGTTTGCAACTGTCGATAAAACTCCGTCATCAATCCAGAAGTTCCTTCATCACTGACATACCACAAACTCGACAGCGCCGACTTGACACCCGCTTGCACGGCTAATCCAGCAAAACCTAACTCGGCTTTTTCATCACCAACTGCTGTGCGACAGGCTGAAAGGATTAATAATTCAATCGGGGTGCGACGATTATTCCAGCCTAATTCTCGCAGTTGATCCAGGCGCAGTAGCTCATTCCATAATAAGATATAGGAATTCTCTAGAGGACCAGATTTGAATTCACCATGGGTGGCTAAATGCACAATTGTGGCGTTTTGGCTTTGTGATTTGAGAGTTTCTAGGGTGACTTTTTCATTCAGGAATGATTGTGCTTGTCGAATACTTTCAATCGTTTGAAGTTCCAGGGGTACGGCAGGTAAAGGACTCAGATTTAGTTCCTTTGCCAGATCACTGGATTCTGCGACTCCCATTGCCAAAACTGGAGCATTCTGAATACTGTTATAGCTAGTATCGGTGATGCTGAGACTGGGCATCAACCCTACACTATATTTTTCCACCAAAAAGCCTTGACCATCATGGAGCGCTGCAACGGGTAAGGAACGCAAGCCACTATCCATGATGAAAACCAGATTTTGAATCCCTTGGGCGTCTAACTCAGCTTGTAAGGGGGCGATTAACCAGTCATACATTTGTTGAGCTGGCTCTAAATAACTGGTGGTTCTCCGTTTAATGGGATTGGTGATTTCTCGGCGTAATTTTGTCGCCGTTCCCACGATAGTATCCCGGGTTGTATCAGGTATACTGACAATCTTTTTATCCTGAGCGGATACCATTTTCAGTTCTAGGCGATCGCCAACAAATGTAGCATAAATAAATGCTGATTTTACACCGGTTTGCTGCTCAATTTGCTCCAGAATTTTGGCAGCGTCGGCGGGATTGTTAACACTGGGTTTTGGTCCCAAATATCCCGAAAAGGCATCGGTGAGAACACTGTCTAGCGTGGAAAGTTCTAGATCAGCATCCGCGACTTGGCTACTGACTGAAAGGTTAGCATAGAGGCTAGTTATTGGCAGATTGTTCTGAGAGGGTATTCGAGCAATGATTTCAATGTTTTCTTGTCGAACCGGACGAGTAAAGGATTGAACGGGTAAGATTGTTCCGGTAAATCCATTACCATTTGTAATTGCACCGGCTGTGCCATTTTTAGTAGGATTTCCGACTTCAAAGGGATCGAAGGCAGTACCACCACCATGGCGAATCACAATCGGATCACCACCTGTGGCAAGCGTCGCTTGTATGCCAGTTTGAGAAACGAATGTACCTGTTGCTCTCAAATAACCATCTGTGGTTATGTTAATGGTAATTTCAGTCCCTGGTGTTTCTGTCGGACTTGTTGCGATCGCACCTGGGTTTCTCGGCAAACCTTGAGCATTAATAAAACTCAGATCAATACCAGGAGCTTCTCGTCTAAATTCAGGTTGAGCGTTGTTGAGGGTAATTAAACCAGCCAAACCACCAGTAGAACTTGAGTTAACTTCTGCGAGTGTAATTTTACCCAGGGTGGAAACATCGATAGAATCCCCACCTAATAATCCCGATGAGTTTAAATTGCCACTGGTAATATCTCCGGTTTCGCTCATCAGCGCGATCGCATTCCCTTTACCCGTTTCTGAAGATGTATCAATGTTACCCGTTGTAATATTATTTGGAGCAGTCAGCGTTACTATATTCTCTTCCTCTTCAGTCTCTCCCTTGGCTGTTAAATCACCGCTTTGTATAGCTCCTGACTGGCTGCTCAAGGTAATTCCGCGATCGGTTGAAGAGACATTCGCCGTGGTAATTGTGTTATTTGCCTGGAGGTTGACGCTTTCTCCTTCTATATCCGCCGCAGCAATATTACCTTGGCTAGCCGTTAGGTTCACGTTACCTTGAGTCGCTGTGAGTGTTCCTTTAGTCGTATCAATAGAACCAGTTTGGCTATTGAGTGTGATATCTTCCTCCGTGGCGGTAACATTAGCCGTGTTGATGTTCTTATTTGCCTGAATGTTAACAGTTGGCGCTTCTACATTCGCCGTCGTTACACTTCCCTCAGTGGCGGTTAAATCCACCAAGCCTTCGGTTACTTCTATATCCGCCGTCGTAATATTACCTTGGCTAGCCGTTAGGTTTACGTCACCCTGAGTCGCTGTGAGTGTTCCTTTAGTCGTATCAATAGAACCAGTTTGGCTATTGAGTGTGATATCTTCCTGTGTGGCGGTAACACTGGCGGTGCTGATATCATTATTTGCTTGAATGTTCACTGTTGGCGCTTCTACATTCGCCGTCGTCACACTTCCCTGTGTGGCGGTTAAATCCACCAAGCCTTCGGTTACTTCTATATCCGCCGTCGTAATATTACCTTGGCTAGCCGTTAGGTTTACGTCACCCTGAGTCGCTGTGAGTGTTCCTTTAGTCGTATCAATAGAACCCGTTGCACTATTGAGTGTGATATTTTCCGCCGTGGCGGTAACACTGGCTGTGCTGATGTCGTTATTTGCCTGAATGTTCACTGTTGGCGCTTCTACATTCGCCGTCGTCACACTCCCCTGAGTGGCGGTTAAATCCACCAAGCCTTCGGTTACTTCTATATCCGCCGTCGTAATATCACCTTGGCTAGCCGTTAGGTTTATATCACCTTGAGTTGCGGTTAGTGTCCCGTTACTGGTATCAATAGAACCCGTTGCACTATCGAGGGTGATATTTTTCTCTGTGGCGGTAACACTGGCGGTGTTGATGTCGTTATTTGCCTGAATGTTCACTGTTGGCGCTTCTACATTCGCCGTCGTCACACTTCCCTGGTTGGCGGTTAAATCCACCAAGCCTTCGGTTACTTCTATATCCGCCGTCGTAATATCACCTTGGCTAGCGGTGAGGTCCACGTTACCCTGAGTAGTATTGATATCGTCTTGAAGATCAATAGTATCGGCTGTAATCGTAATGCCGTCTGACTCAATCGTTGTAATTGTTGAATTAGCTACCACATTTCCAGCACGGGTAATCGTCAGCGCACCCAAGTCTGTTGTTTGCAATCCATTGTCAAAGTTTTGAGCGCCGACAGCACCACCAAATGTAACTGTTCCAGAGCCAGTGCTGATGGTCAAGTCAAAGGGTGACGTAGAGGATTGATTGGGTATATTTTCCTTGGAGCTAGATACGGTAGCACGAAAGATCACATCACCTCCCCTCACTCCTGGTGATTCTTCAGGAAATGTATCGAATGTGGTATCCGTAACCAGAATTACATCACCGGTAAATTCAATCGGACCACCTCGGGTTTTGATAATACCCGCGACTCGGCTCTGTTGGGCATTAACAAATAAACTGTTAAAAATAGTTGTCGAAGTGCCGACAATATCCGCGTTGATTGTGGTATCGTCACCAATCCGCAATTGCTTTAATGGAACATCCTGACCGATTTCCCCTTCAAAAGAAACACTCCCTGTACCCGGTGCAACGGTAAGACTTTGCTCTTCAGCCGTTTCTCCGTTAACATCACCCATGAAGGTAATGTCACCGCCTTCCGCACCCGTTTTGACCTCCACCAGATCAGAATGTAGATGTACATTTTGACCGATAATAATATTACGTCCTTCTGTTGTGATTTCGACTTGCGGCTTATCTTGGTTTCCTAGATAGACATTTTCACCATTAATTGTGATGGAAGCATTATCTGTTCCTGTCAGATTGCCATTCACATTAATTCTGCCGCCTGCTGCGGGTGATTTAATCGTCACCGGATCTTGGAAACTAACACCCCCAGAATCCATGACAATTGTGCCATTACCTGTCTTTCGTCCAATTGTAATTTGGCTAAAGCCATTGGCTATAGCGGCTAAATCTGTATCGCTGATATCTAAAGTGCCTGTTCCACTAGGGGGTGAGCCAATATCAATAGAAACATTATCGGTACTTGGCTTTAGGTAAATTCTTCCCTGATTCGGGGTTCTGACTGAGTTGGCTCCACCTTTGAAGTCAATTTCATTAGCGATTAAATCAATCTTTTCGGTTACTGTGACACGATTATTAAAGGTCACAGATTCCCCGTTATTAACCGTTAAATTTCTTAAAGATGTACTATTGCCTACAGCACCCGCAAAAACCACCGTGCTATTATCGGCATTGACGGTTAAATCTTGACTGTTTGGTGTTGTCCCATCTATAGGACTGTTGAAATTAATCGCACCCCCCTTATTGGTAAGGGTAATAGAGTTACCTAGAGTGACTGGACTGTTAAGGTTGATAGTATTGTTAGGTGCATCAGATGTGGTGATGTTGCCATTGAGCGTAATCCCACTACTTCCCCGAATCGTTAGGTTATGGATTTCATTGCCATTACCGCCGATCGCGTCTACTGTAACCCTACCTGTACCTGCCTCCAGGGTTAGATCGGCTGGATTAGTCCCCTGAATTGTACCAGTGTTGAATGCGATCGCACCACCATTAGACCTAAATGTCGTGGTATTGTCTAGATTAAAGGCTGTACCTGCGGTGTAATTTTGATTCTGGGCATTATACGTTGTCCCTGTAAAATTAATGACTTCTGTAGCATCGAGTGTCGCTGCGCCGCTAACACCTTGACTTATCACCCCACCCCCAAGACTAGATAGAGTAATCTCCCTTGCTTTTAAGGTTAAGTTGCTTAGTCCTGTGGTGCTACCAATTGCTTGACCTACATTTATAGAACCACTTCCAGCATTCAAGGTCAGGTTGCGATCGCCATTAATCGATTGATTAATACTGATAATGCCATCATTATTGACATTATCAGTATCAATAGTCGCGTTTGCCCCTAAAGTCACGGCTCCGTTTAGGGTAACGTTGTTGTCAACGATATCTGACGTTTCTATCTTACCGTTTAGAGTAATTCCGTTATCGCCCGTTAAATTAACAGCTCCGGCATTAATTACTCCATTGGTCGAGATAGTTGCTCCTGCAACTTCTATGATTCCAGCAACCGAGGTGGAATTTAAGTTAAGATTATTGATGTCCTTGAGAGTGACATTATTGCCTTGAGAAACGGCTACATTATTAAAGTTGTTATTTGTGTTATTCAGAGTAATTGCTTGGTTCGTTCCTGCTGCCAGGGTCGCTGTACCATTAACGATCAACGTATCATTTGGTGTATTTTGACGAATTTCACCGCCGTTGCTCGTCACATTTAGATTGCCCGAAATAGAAGCAGTTCCCAAAACTGTATTTCCCTGGCTGGTTAGATTCAAATGTCGAGAAATGGTGGAATCTCTGAGGAGAATATTATCGGTGTCATTCAACGTTACATCTCTTGCCTTTGTGATGACGACTTCATTAAAGTTATTGGTCGTATTATCAAGAGTAATTGCTTTGTTTGTTCCTGCTGCCAGGGTCGCTGTACCATTAACGGTCAACGTATCATTTGGTGTATTTTGACGAATTTCACCGCCGTTGCTCGTCACATTTAGATTGCCCGAAATAGAGGCATTGCCCAGAACCGTATCTTCCTTGCTGGTTAGGTTCAAATTTCGAGAAATGGTGGAATCTCTGAGGAGAATATCATTGGTGTCATTCAACGTTACATCTCTGGCACTGGTGATGACGACTTCATTGAAGTTATTGTTAGCATCATTAAGGATAATATCATTGCTAATTCCTGTCGTCAGTGTCGCTACACCACTGACGGTTATACCACCACTGGTTTGGGTAATATTACCTGTAGTAGCCGTAACATTTAGGTTCTTCGGTAGGTTGAGGATACCAGTGAATGTGGGATTGCCACCTTGCACTGTCAGGTTAAACGTTTCACCACTCAGGTTAACATCGTTAATGGTAACGTCTCCTGTAACGGTACTACTGCCAATTGTGACTGTGCCATTCGATTGCAAGTTACTTAAATCTGTAGCATTCAGGTTAAAAGTACCCGTCGCACTATCACCAATACCAATCGTTGAGGTAGGGCTAGTTGGTTTGAAGGTGGCATTTGCCGCTGTCACTGTACCATTGATATTCACATCTGTGGCGGTCACTCCTAAATTACCAGTAATACTAGAAGCGCCTAAATCAATGGCATTGGTATCGTTTAAGGTAACATTTGCGCCACTGGTGACGGCTACTGTGCTGAAGTTATTGGCATTATCTAAGGTGATATTGCCATTGGCATTTAATCGGGTTTCACCCGTAACACTCAAAGCACCACTATCTGTAATCTCACCCACAGCAGTCAC
>NZ_JAVJZI010000258.1:0-4476 GCF_040223135.1 Coleofasciculus sp. G3-WIS-01 | reverse complement strand
ATCATTTGAGTCAAAATCCAAGGTCTATAAATCTTCTGGAGAGGGTTTGCTGGCATTACTTGTACTATTAGGCGTACCAACGGTCGTGATTTTTATAATCGCAAATAGTAATAGTAGTTCTTCAAGTCGTCGTTCTTCAAGCCGTCGTTCTTCGAGTAGTAGTTACACGGGCGGCATTTACACAGGCGGTGACTACAGTGGTGGCGACAGTGGCGGTGGCTACAGTGGTGGTAGCGATTGCGGTGGTGGTAGTTTTGGTGGCGGTGACAGTGGCGGTGGTGGCGCTGGCGGTGATTTCTAATCTGATATTGGACAGCGAAATATCACACTACGAATTTCAGGGAATAGGGAATGGGGAAGGGGGAATAGGAATTCACCAAAACATCTGTAGAGAATTTTAGGGGCAGGTTTAAGAATAAAAAAAATATCTCGGATGTTTGACACCGTTCACCTCTTACACCCTTCAAGCACAAAATAATTGTATGTAGGGTGGGTGAGAGTTTATAAACATTGAAATACTTATGTTATTGTTTGTTGCTATTGCTCACCTAAAGATTATTTTCAAGCAAAATTAATCAGTATCAGGGTTTTAAGCAATTTTTATTGGATAATAAAACCATGAAATTTTCAAGCCAGCAACACCTAATTGTGGCAAGCCTATTTTGTCTAGCACTTTGCCTATTTCCTTATCTGAGTTATGCCTTAAGTGTACAGGATATCCCCAATCCGCAACAAGTCAATGGCACTTGGGTGACGGATATGGCAAATATTCTCAGTGATTCGACAGAAACTAAACTTAATCAAATGATTAGTGAATTAGAGTCCAAAAACGGTACAGAAATTGCTGTAGTTACTGTGCCAGAAACAACGCCATCATCTTCCCCAAAAGCGTTTACAACAGAGCTATTTAATCATTGGGGAATTGGCAAAGCCGATGAAGATAATGGTGTACTATTTTTGGTTTCAGTCGGTGATCGTCGCGTTGAAATTGAAACCGGTTACGGGATTGAGCCAATTTTACCGGATGCTAAAGTTGGTAACATCATTGAGAATCAGATTACACCACGATTCAAAGAAGGCGATTTTAATGGTGGTGTCTTGGCAGGAACAAACGCACTGGTGAGTGTTTTGTACAGTAGCGGTACTCATGCTATATACCCAGTTGATACTATAAGTCTGCCTCAGCGAGGTGCTATTTTACTAATTAATATATGTGCTATTTTGTTGTCATGGTTTGAATACCACCAGTTCAAGAAAATTAGTACTCCAATTTTGCTCAAACCCATGGGGCGATCGCGCCTCCATGGCGTCAGTGATCCTAAGCAGAGAGCTTATCTAATCGCCTATATTGGTATAGTTTTGGCTACGTTGTCTCTGGGACTATTACTGGTAGTCATTTCTCCTAAAGTCTTTGGTCTAAAGGTTGCAATTGGCTGGTTAATTTTTAGTGTAATTATTGGCTTTCCGATTGCCATCTTATTAACAAACAAATATTACGTTCCACCATCTTGGCGTTGTAGCGATTGCGGTTTACCCTTAAAAAAAGTGCGACCAAGCTTGGTTCCCTCTTTCCTCACCAAACCCGAAAAAGTGGCTCGAAATTTAGGCAGCGTGAAATTTGAAGGTTGGGAATGTCGTCCCTGTAGTCAGAAGATGCGGTTGCCGTTAATGCATATCCGGGCTTATGTGGTTGATTCTCGTTCTTACATACAATGCCCAATATGTCAAGAATTAACAATGAAACACAGTGAAACAACAATTACATCTCCGACTGAATATAGCACAGGTGAACGTCGCATTATCGATGACTGCAAATGTTGTGATTATTACACAGAGAAGACAGAAACCATCCCAAGTTTGACTTCTACTTCAGACAGCAGTTCAAGTAACAGCAGCTCAAGTGACAGCAGTTCTAGCAGTAGTAGCGATTTTGGTGGCGGTGATAGTGGCGGCGGTGGTGCAGGTGGAGATTGGTAATTTTATGAAATTGTTGATTGAAATGGGAGCAAGTCATGAATAAATTAAACAAGGGAATACCTGAAAAAATTGTTCCCGAGGTTCTGGAAATAGCCTCGCGAAATTATGCCAACCACAGCCAAACTTATTCCGCCTCCGAACTCATACAAGCTGGTTCAGAAGCCCAGATTCCAGCGGAATTTATTCAACAGGCAATTCAAGAGGTTCAGACGCAACAAAAACGGCGACAACAGCAGCGGAAAGTCCTGGCTATAGTTGGTGCCAGTATTCTGGCTATTAGTGGGATTTGGAGTATCTGGACATATAACTCATTTTCTCGCCGTGCTTCCCAGGTTGAGGCTCAATGGGCGCAGGTTGAAAATCAACTTCAACGACGGGCTGATTTGATTCCGAATCTGGTTAGAGTCACTCAAGCTTACACCGAACACGAAAAAGAAATCGTGTCTTTTTTGCAGCAATCTCGTCAGGCTTATTTACAAGCTGATACCCCAAAAGAAAAAGCGGCGGCTGTCGAACAAGTAAATGAAGCGATTAACTATTTCCAAGACTATGTTGCCAATAATCCTCAACTACAATCGAGTCAATTATTCACTAACCTTCAGTATGAAATAGCCGGGACAGAAAATCGTCTTGCTGTAGAACGGATGCGTTATAATCAGGCGGTACAATGGTACAATCAAACAATTCAGCAATTTCCTAACTCGGTTTTGGCAAATGGATTGGGGTTTGAAACGCAGCCCTTTTTCCAGGCGACAACCACTGAACCTTAACAAGGGCGATTCTCACGCCTAACCTGATTTGTCTGATAAATTAGGGGATAGGGAGGGCGGGTTTTGCCTGTTCAATTATCACACCCTAGAAAGATTAATTCCTAAACCCGCCCCTACAGGGATGGGAATTTTGTGTCTGATATCAATAACGTCTCTTGCTTTAAATGTTGAATTATTTATTATTGCCGATATAGAACGAGTATGTTATGGTGTTGGTTGATTTGAGCTGAATAGCACTGACGTAAGCGTTTTATAAATCGATGTAATACATCTATAGATTTACGGTCAGCGCTAAAGTGTTTATGGAGAAGACGGCGCAACTACAAGCGCAACTATGAACGCACCTAGCTTATGTCAGTAATATTCGCCTTTATTGCGTGAGTTTATCGCCTTCATGCTATCCTCAAATTACGACCACTTATTTAATACGATTGAAGAGTTAGTGCTGCATCATTCTCCGAGTGGTGCAGAACGAGAAATTGATCAACTGCTAATCAATCGATTGCATGGTTTAGGCGTTGAATCGTGGCAGGATCGCGCCGGGAATATTATTGCTAAAATACCGGGTCAAACCTCTGAGCGCTCAATTGCGATTACCGCCCATAAAGATGAAATTGGCGGTATTGTTAAATCTATAGACGAACAGGGACGGGTGCAAGTCCGCAAACTCGGCGGCTCGTTTCCTTGGGTTTATGGTGAAGGGGTTGTCGATTTATTAGGTGATAATCAAACCCTGAGTGGTATTCTGTCCTTTGGGTCACGTCACGTTTCTCATGAATCTCCCCAAAAAGCGCAACAGGAAACCGCCCCAGTGCGTTGGGAAGAGGTTTGGGTGGAAACTAAATGTACTTTAGCTGAACTTGTCGCAGCCGGGGTGCGATCGGGAACCCGCATGGTTGTGGGTAAACACCGCAAACGACCCATACGCCTCAAGGATTACATTGCTAGTTATACCTTAGATAACAAAGCCTCTGTCGCAATTCTTTTGAGCCTAGCAGAACAAGTAAAAACTCCAGTTGTGGATACTTATTTAGTGGCGTCGGCGAAGGAAGAAGTTGGCGCAATTGGCGCGTTGTATTTCAGCCAAAATCACTCTCTCGATGCCTTAATTGCCCTAGAAATCTGCCCTCTGTCCTCAGAATACGCGATCGCAGATGGGGAAGCACCCGTGCTGTTGTCTCAGGATGGCTACGGGATTTACGATGAAGGGCTCAACTGGGAACTGCGACAGGCGGCGAATGGGATTGGTGTTCCCTTACAGCTTGCCACGATTAGTGGGTTTGGTAGTGATGCGTCTATTGCCATGAAATTTGGTCATGTTGCTCGCGCCGCCTGCTTGAGTTTCCCGACGCAAAACACCCACGGCTATGAGGTGGCTCATTTGGGCGCGATCGCTAACTGCATTTCTTTGCTTGATACGTACTGCCAGACTCAGTTTGAGTGATTATCACAACAGGACGACGGGAAACGACTCCATTTATTAAGATACAGTTAAGATAAAATTGTAACAGTGAAGATTGTGTAAATATAGGTAGTATAGGCTTCTTGTAAGCAAGTTGTTCTGTATACTAGATAGAAAGCGAAGGACGTGAAGTACCCCAACTTGCTTCGCTGAAGTTGGGGCTTCCAACTCAAGTAGGCAAGGACGGTTTTATTCGTCTTCGGAGTTTCCCGTCTCATCCGCCGATGCCTCCAAAAGTTACCTCTCATTGGTCTTACTCAGCGTCCA
>NZ_JAVJZI010000254.1:0-48320 GCF_040223135.1 Coleofasciculus sp. G3-WIS-01 | reverse complement strand
TATAATCCCATTGGGATTGAGTAAATATAACGACGCACCTCCATTTACTCCCAATGTTCCCAGAATATCCGATATATCAGAACCCGTCACACGAGAGAAAATCGTGTCAATTCCAAGGGGATTGGCAAAATAGACGCGCCCCCCCTCACCTACATTAAATTCCCCAAAACTGTGGAACAGATTTGTGTCGCGAATCGCCCCTCCTTCAATCAAATCGGCGGGTAAGCCTTTTATCTCCACATTTGGTGTCACGATAGAATTTTCAGCACCTAAGGTAGTATCGGGTTGAATCTGCGCCAAGGTAGGTGAGGCGACGGATGCGATCGCGCCCCATCCCGCTATAATTAGGCTTAACCCCCATGGTCTATGCCATAATGCCTGGTTTGCCATATCCTGAGATGGTAGATGATGTTTAAGAAGGCACTATTATATCTCAAGTCGAGACGATTTAACCCTAGGGAACAGGAAACAGGAACAGTAGGCTCACATACTGTACCAAAATTTCTAACCGATGCGATCGCGTCCTTGAGATAATCTAAGATTAAGCAGGGACAATCCCAGAATAACCAGGAACAGCACTAATCCAATCGCGCAAGCATAACCAATTTCCAAATCCGAAAATGCTTGCTCATACAAATAATAGACCACAGTTTTGGAACTATTGCGAGGTCCGCCTTGGGTCATGATATAAACTTCTTCAAAGACCTTAGTCGCCGAAATAGCCGAAATTACCGCAACTAACGCCAAATAGGGGCGCATTAAAGGAACTGTAATATCCCAATGTTTCCCGTACCCATCCGAACCATCCAACGCCGCCGCTTCATAGAGTTGGTTGGGGATCGATTGCAAACCTGCCAGATAAATCACCATATAGTAGCCTAACCCCTTCCACACGGTTACTGCCATGACACTAAAAATTGCCCAATCTGGACTTGTCAACCAGGGAATTCCCTCTTTGAATCCCACCAAAGTGAGTATCTGATTAAATAAACCATTTTCTGCATAAAGCCATCGCCAAGCAATTCCCGCCACCACCATAGAAATCACCACGGGTGTATAATAAGCCGCCCGAAACCAACTTATTCCACGCAGTTTCTGATTGACTAAAATGGCTAATCCTAAGGGGAGTGTGACTAAAATTGGCACGACGCCAATCAGATATAACAACGTATTCCCCACCGTTTGCCAAAATACTCGATCTTTGCCCAAGCGTTGCAGATTCTTCAAGCCTACCCATTCAGGCGTTTGGGTCAAATCATAGTCGTATTGAGTAAAACTTAAGTAAAAGGCTTGACAAGCTGGCAAAAATACTGTTATCGCCAAGATAACCAGAGCCGGGAGCAAAAACAGGTACGGGGTTAACTTGGGCGGGATGACAATCGAATCCTTTAATTTAAAAAAAGTCATAACTCATAAAATACAGAAACCGTAGGGGCGCACCGACGTGCGCCCATTGCCGACGTGCGCCCATTCTCGTTTCCAGCTTTAGGGCGGAAATGATCCTTAAGCGGCTCCAGCCGCTTGTCAAAGGAGGCGGAGCCTCAACAGAGGCATTCCCAGGCTATGCCTGGGAACGAGAGTGTGCCTGGAAGCCTGCTCACTAACTGATTTGGCTTAAGTTGACACGGATGACGGATGGTGCACCCATTCCCAACGTGCGCTGATTCTTAAATTATTAAGGAAAAAGAAAGGATTAGCATTATACGGTAGCCTAGTTAACAGTTTCCTATTCTTAACCTTAGTGTAATCTTATTATTTACCAGAAAATTGGGTTTAAACAAACGTTTGCAGTAAGCGATGCGATCGCATACAGCACGCTTAGGTTCAATCGCTGTATTTTTCACGGTGCTATCTATCATCAACATCAGAACTATTTCATTCCTCATCCTGAAGAGGGAATTTCCCAGGACAAGACGTTGGAGTTATATGCAGCCGTGAAACATTTAGAGGTAAGCTACAGCCATTTATTGGAAAAAGATACACCACGAGAGCCAGAGACAAACGTACTGGAGCTTCTGAGTGTCCCGACACATCCACGCAGAGGAGACGGCGACACCCTATCCTGGCAAACCCTAGTGCAAGGCATTCCCCTACCCTTAGTGATTGCCCGGTTAAAGGATGGTGTGATTCTGTATGCAAATGACCCTTACAGCTCAACCTTTGATCGCCGCCGCAAGAAGAGTTCCAGCGTCAATGAACCCATTTGCGATCGCCAAACCCTATCCTTCTATCACGATCCCACCCAACGACAAGTAATATTACAGATATTAGTTAGCCAAGGCTATTTGCGGGATTACACCGTCAAAATGCCGAGTCGCCAGGGCAAGCCGATTTGGAGCCTAGTTTCGTTACAACGGTTAACATTTAAAGGAGAGTCAGCCTTTGTGGCAATTTTCCAGCCGATTACAGAGAGCCCCTATCGCCCCGAATCCCTCCCCCCCTTATCTGCATCGCATCCGCAAACAGCGACATCACCTCAACCAACACGCCGCCAGTTAATTGCCAATGCCTTGTGTGAACAAGAGGTCAAATTTTGTACCTTAGCCGAAACCATTTCCGCCGCTGCCTTAATCTACCAAAGCAATCAGTTGGTCTATGTGAATTCCCTAGTCTGTGAAATTACAGGATACAGCCAATCTGAATTGTTAACCATGGATTTATGGGACTTGCTGCATCCGAGTAGCCACGCCTTAATGCCCAAAAAATCCCTGAGTGAATGGAACGAGCAGGAATCACAACGTCGCTATGAGGTGCAAATCCTAACCAAAACCGGTGATAAACGCTGGCTGGAGATGAGTACCCGGATCATTGAATTTCAAGGGAAACCCGCCCTACTGTTAAGTGCCTTTGATATCAGCAATTACAAGCAAGCCGAAGCCGCTTGGCAAGAAAGTCAACGCACCCTAGCCACGCTGATGAGCAATTTCCCCGGGATGGCGTATCGCTGTCGAGCAGATAGTCAATGGACAATGGAGTTTGTCAGTGAGGGCTGTTTTAATCTACTCCACTACAATCCCCGTGATTTAATCGAAAATCGGGCATTAGTGTTCAGCGACGTAATTCATCCAGACGATAGAGAACGGGTGAAGCAGGATGTAAAAGCCGCCGTTACCGAAAAACGACCCTATCAAATAGAATATCGGATTACCACAGCAACCGGAATTCAGAAGTGGGTTTGGGAACAAGGTTGCGGCATTTTTTCTCGCCACGGAGAGTTGCAGGCTTTAGAGGGCTTTATTACCGATATCACCGAGCGCAAGTGGGCAACAGACGCCCTGGAACTTTTGCAAACTATGACTCAGGCGATTGGTGAAGCCCCAGATTTTCAGTCAGCCTTGTATGTCACTTTGAGTAAAGTGGGGGAAGCCACCCATTGGGATTTGGGCGAAGCTTGGGTCAAACGTGGTGATGGTAAGGTTTTAGAATGTTCCACGATTTGGCGCAGAGGGGAGGAGATGCCTGGGAAGGCACAAGCCAGAAATCAGAGGCTCCCAGGGAAGGCGCAAAATGGAAAGGTAAAAAGAAATGATAACGGGCGACTTGGACATGATCCCAAGTCCACTGGCACAGATAGAGTAGCAATGTCCCCCTATCCCCCTAGCTTGGCGTCTGATGAATCAACCTTAGCCGACTTTTGCCGATATAGTCCCGCCTTTACCTTTGCTTTAGGCTGTGGGCTACCGGGACGAGTTTGGGCATCCCGTCACCCAGAATGGATTCCCGATGTTTCCCGTGCGAATCATTCGGTGTTTGTGCGCTCATCTTTGGCAAAAGCCTGTGGTTTAGGGGCTGGCTTGGCGGTGCCAATTATGGCTGATGACGAGGTTCTGGCGGTGTTGACGTTTTTCCGGCTTGAATCGTGGCAAACGGATCAGCGATTGGTAGATTTGATTTCTACAGTAGCCGCCCAATTAGGGGTAGCGATTGAGCGCAAACAGGCGGAAGTGGCGCTGCGTTCCTCTGAGGCGGAGTTGCGGGCATTATTGGCGGCGATGACGGATTCTATTTTTGTCTTGGATGAAACGGGGTGTTTCCTGAAGATTGCCCCGACGAATCCTGAGCCTGTACTGTTGCCTAAGAATGCTTATGAATTGGTGGGCAAAACCCTGCATCAACTCTTTGCCCCAGCTCAAGCCGATCAGTTTTTGGTGTATATTCAGGAGGCGATCGCGACTTGTTCGCGTGTGAATATTGAGTATAGTTTACCCGTGGGCGATCGCGACGTTTGGTTTGCGGCGACGATTTCCCCCACGTTGGCAGACTCAGTGGTTTGGGTAGCACGGGATATTACCGAACGCAAACGGGCAGAACAGGCGTTGCAACAGGCAGAGGCTAAATATCGCAGTATTTTTGAGAATGCCTTGGAAGGAATTTTTCAATCCACCGCTGATGGGCATTATATTAGCGCCAATCCAGCACTTGCCCGTTTATATGGCTATTCCTCTCCCGATGAATTGATGGCGCGACTGACGGATATTGAACATCAGCTTTATGTTGATCCCCAGCGACGGACTGAGTTTAGTCGGCTGTTGCAAGAAAATGATGCGGTGGCTGATTTTGAGTCCCAAGTCTATCGCAAAGATGGCAGTGTGATCTGGATTGCCGAAAATGCTCGTGCTGTTCGCGATACGATGACAGGGGAATTGCTCTATTACGAAGGCACCGTCGAAGATATCACTGAACACAAATTGGCAAAAGACCAACTGCAAGCCCGGGCATTCTACGATACGTTGACAGGATTGCCTAATCGTGCTTTATTTATGGATCGCTTAAGTCATATTGTAGAGCGAGCCAAACGGCATCCTACCTATCGATTTGCCCTCCTATTTTTGGATTTAGATCGCTTTAAAGTGGTCAATGATAGTTTAGGGCATTTGATTGGGGATCAACTGCTGATTGGCATTGCCCGTCGCTTAGAATCCTGTTTGCGGACAGAGGATACGGTGGCTCGGTTGGGTGGGGATGAGTTTACTATCCTGCTAGAGGATATTGAAGACATTCACCATGCTACCCGGGTGGCAGAACGAATTCAGCAAGAATTGTCAGCCCCGTTTAATTTAGATGGACATGAAGTCTTTACGGGGGCGAGTGTGGGGATTGTTTTAAGTCGAGAGATCCGACAGGAGGGGGATATCATCCACTATGATCGCCCAGAAGATTTATTGCGGGATGCTGACACAGCACTTTATCGGGCAAAAGCATTGGGGCGATCGCGCTATGAGGTATTTGACCTCACCATGCACCAAAATGCCCTCAGCGTCTTGCAGTTGGAAACTGAGTTGCGGCGGGCGGTGGAAAATCAGGAATTTGAGGTTTACTATCAGCCGATAATATCTCTCTCGACTCATCAGATTGCTGGGTTTGAGGCACTATTGCGCTGGCATCATCCCACGCGAGGATTAGTCAACCCCAGTGAATTTATCCCCATGGCAGAGGAAACGGGATTGATTATTCCCCTAGGCTGGTGGATGTTGCGCCAAGCCTGTCGCCAGTTAGAATGTTGGCATGAGGGGGTTGAGGATAGTTTTCAAACTGGAGACGTTAATCATCAATTGACGATTTATGTCAATCTTTCCAGCAAACAGTTCTTACAACCCGAACTCCTAGAACACCTCGACGAAATTCTGCAACAGACGCATCTGCATCCGCGTCATTTAAAGTTGGAAATTACTGAAAGCTGCTTACTGGCAGATCCACAGACAGCAGAAGAGCGGCTCAAACAATTGCGCGATCGCCAGATTGGTTTATGTATTGATGATTTTGGCACGGGTTATTCTTCCTTAAGTCATTTACATCGATTTCCTATTGATACGATTAAGATTGATCAGTCTTTGATTAGTAATATTGGCATAGACAAAGGAGGGAATACTCAATCCGGTATGAGCGATCGCACCAAAGGCTTACCCCTGCAAATCGTCCGCACGATTATCATGTTGGCAGATAGTCTGGGAATGCAAGTCATTGCCGAAGGGGTAGAAACAAAGGAGCAATTGACTCAACTACTGACGCTCCATTGTGACTATGCTCAAGGGTATTTATTTCAAATGCCATTAGATGCGTTAACGGCGGGAAAACTTCGAGAAACAATTTAACCCGCATTCCGCACGTCAATTTGTAGCAAGAGGCGATTGAAATCGCTGCTACACTTGCCTTTCGTCCGCCTGCGCGGACTAGGTTATAACGGGGGTAGCTAACCCGGATTTAGTATTCCAAGTGGCTACAGCACGTTCTATACTGAACAGCTTAGACTAACCACGATGACGATTTCAATCCTCACACTGCTTCAGACAGGCATCTAAATAAATGTGAGCCACTTGATCAACGGGATTAATCTGTAAACAGTCTTTAAAAAGTTGGGCGGCTTCTGCAAATGAACGATTAGTATATAGAAATAAACCTTTTTCAAAATCTGGCTTCGTCATTAACTTTACCGAGCGAAGTTCTGGTGGATCTGCCTCAAATACTTCAAAAACAGAGACCATTTCGCTTTTCCCCTTAACCTGAACTTGACCGATAATCCGGAAGGCATATTCTATCGGATGATTTAGCTGTAAAAACGTGTGGTGAGAAATTAATAATGATACCCCATACTCTTTCGTAAGCTGTTCTAAGCGAGCGGCTAAATTGACCGCATCACTAATCACTGTGCCATCCATGCGGTTGTGTCCGCCAACAGTTCCCAGCATCAGCGAACCTGTGTTAATCCCAATCCCAATCTGAATCGGGGGACGATCCGGGCGTTGCCGCGTTTTATTATAGTCAGTCAACCGATTTAACATATCAATTCCGGCGCGAACGGCGTCATCAGCACTACCACTAAACAGCGCCATAATCGCATCACCGATATATTTATCAATAAAGCCACAATTTTCAACAATGGCTGGTTCCATGCGCGAAAGATAAGCGTTAATAAATTTAAAATTATCGTCCAAGCTCATCCGTTCCGATAGGGTAGTGAAAGAACGAATGTCAGAAAATAAAATTGACATATTCTTCTGCACCGCCTCGCCGAGTTCGACATCGACAATACTTTTTTTATCAAGCAATTGCAGGAAATTTTCCGGGACAAAACGTTCATAAGCTCGATTCAGTTGCAGGAGTTGAGCTGTGAAATCCTTGCGTTCAGCTTCAGCCTTTTTACGTTCGGTAATATCTTGAAACGCCGCGATCGCAAACGTCACCTTGCCCCCTTCGTCAAAAATTGGGATACCCCATGCTTCAATGGGAATAATCTGATCGCCCCGGTAAATTTCAATGTCATCAGCGGTGGCACTTTCTCCCATTAACGCCTGAACCACGGGCAATAATTCCGCCGGGTAGAGTTGTTCAGTCCCAGCAATATAAAATTGATAGACTTCAGCGAATTGTTCAGCAAAGGTATCAGGAACAACGCCTTTTCCCATCAACTGTTGTGCTCGTTGATTTAGGTAATAGGTTTTTCCGGTTGCATCTAATACCGCTACCCCAACCGGAACCGCTTCCAGAAATTGAGCTAATCGGCGTTCACTTTCCCGCGCGGCTTCTTCGGCTTGTTGATGTAACTCCTCTTCAATCGCATCGGAATGAGCCGTCGTGGTTTCGAGTAAAATCTCTAAGTCAGCATTGTGGCGCTGCAACTCCCAGGTTTGGTAAAGCGCGATAACCATCGCTGATCCGATCAACACCACTAGCGGCGAAACCACGGGTAACCACCAGTAGGCGATAAATGCCACAAAACTACCAACCACCAGGATACTACCCATGAGGAATGTGCCTAAAATGACAACCGTCCATCGGGGAAAAATCATGTCAGGGAATTGGTTAGCTTGCTGGAGTTTCCAACTTCCTCCAGCACCAATAAAAGACCAGAGTACAATCCATAACCACTCCACTGGATCGACCCAAATTGTCAGCCAAGAATGTCCGTTGATCTGATCAATGAAGGGAATTAAAAAGCGTCCATCAATAGCTTTGATCAAAGGGCGTCCCGCCATCGCCCCACTAATGATCTGACTGGCGATATTAGCATGAATAATAACGCCCGGTGTTTGCTGACGAGAACCGATAGTATTTTGACTATAGGGTGTAAAGAATAAGTCATTGGCACTTTGTCCGGTAGCGCCAATGAGAACAATGCGATCGCGCATCAAATCCGGTGATATCCGGTTCTCTAAAACATCCGCAATGGATACGGTTTGGAAGTTCTCAGCCGGACCGCGATAGTTTAATAGGATCTGATAACCACCCACATCAGCATTTACATAGCCACCCTCATTCCCCGTCAATGGCACAAAGATAGCCTTACCCAACTGCAAATGACTCTTTCCCTCATCCCTCATTTGCAGGGTAATCCCTTCGGCTTCCAGATACATTAACGCCAGCTTTACCCCTAATCCCAAGTGGATGGACTCATCGTCTAATTGCACAGACAGCAATCCTCGACGCACTTTGCCATCCGCATCCAAGACTAAATCAGCCATCCCCACTTGATCCAGTTGTTTTAAAATGGGCGATGGTGCGACGGTTTCGCCCACCACTTTTTCCACACCAATCAGGTTCGGTGTGGATTTAAACACCTCAACTAATTCCTGATGACCCGGTTCGACTGGTAAATCACGATACAAATCCAAACCAATCGCCCTCGGTTGTTGGGCGTTTATTTTCTCAAGTAACTGCGCTAAGACTTGATCGGGAATGGGCCACGTCCCGATTTGGGTAATATCAGACTCATCAATCGTCACCACCACAATGCGGGGGTCAACCGATTCTCGGGGACGTAGCTGAAAAAATCGGTCTAGTGTTGCCCATTCCAGAAGCTGAAACGAACCCGTCCCCGCTGTAGCTATCACCAATCCGGCGACAGTTGGCGCACTTATCAGTACCCCTCGCCATTTAGAAATATACTGCCTGAGCTTTTGCCACATTTAGGATGAGCAATCAAAATTAATATCAGTAGTCCCCTGATTGCCATTGGCTATATAGTTCCCCTTTTCCTACTGTAGCTCAAGTTCAGGTGAGCCGTGGCTCAGGCAGTTTGGCTCACCCTAAATGGTTAAATCCCAACTACACTAGTAACTATCTTCACTCCCTACGGTGTGCAGCGCTAGATCGTTATTCGCTCGGTTGAGTCGATCCGCGATCGCAGCTCGAAGTTTCAGAGCGATTGATGGCGTAGCCAATACCTCTTGGGCTTGTTCTCGGTAGATAGCACTGGTTACCGGATCAACTTGGTCAATTTTCTGTAAATTTGAAAATACTGTATCAGCAGAAATGGTCATCAGCTTAAACCCTTCCATTACATATAATTATGATCCTGACTTAATTATCGAACAGATGGCAATGTTGAATGATTAAGATAAAACAAAAATTATTCGACGCATCAGTAGGGGTTTGGTTACCAAACCCCTACTCTCAAATCAACTATCTCACTGTACGTCATGAAATTTCCCTTGTCTCGTCAGAAACGGCAAATTATTCAATTTTTCGGTTTATTCTGCTGCTGTTGCGTCCTAATTATTAGTTGTGGTGAGTTGAACACCTCGACACCCACTGATAATTCTGCGAGTTCAGTCACGAGCGTCAGTAGTTCTGAACGTATCGCGGTGGGTTCTGTCGCCAAACCCCGAACCCTTGACCCCGCTGATGGGTATGAAGTAGCGATTAGCGATATTATTACCAGCTTAGGCGATCGCCTCTACACCTACGCGGGGGATACTGATAAGCTGCTCCCCCAACTGGCGACAGAACTCCCGCAAGTCAGTGATGATGGTTTAACCTACACGATTCCTCTGCGTCAGGGAGTTACCTTCCATGATGAAACACCCTTTAATGCAGAAGCCATGGCTTTTTCCCTGAAGCGGTTTAGTGAAAACGGGGGTAAACCTTCAGCTTTACTTTCTAATATCATGGAATCAGTGGAAGCCACGGGGGAATACGAACTCACGATTAAACTAAAAAACGCCTTTGCTCCCTTCCCTTACCTGTTGGCTTTTCCCGGATTAAGTGCTGTTTCGCCTCAAGCTTATGAAATTGGGCAAGGCAAATTTAAACCCAATGAGTTTGTGGGAACGGGTCCCTATAAGCTAGTTTCCTTTGAGCCAAATTTAGTCAAGGTGGATGTTTTTGACGACTATTGGGGAGAAAAACCGCCCAATCAAGGCATTGACTTCCAGTTTCTCAGTAGTCCCGCTAACTTGTATAATTCCTTTACCACAGGTGCGCTTGATATTGCCTATCGTGACTTAGATGCCGATCAAATTCTCAGCCTTAAAGAGGATGCTGAAGCCAAGGGGTATCAAGTCTTAGAAAAGCCCAGCAGTCGCCTAGATTATATAGTGCTAAATGTCAAGCAAAAACCTTTAGACCAGGTAGAAGTCCGACAAGCGATCGCGGCGTTAGTGGATCGTGCTTTAATCATTGATCGCGTTTATCGGGGTCAAGCTGAACCAGCTTACAGTATTATACCCAAAACCTTTGCCACCAGCAAACCTGTATTCAAGGAACCTTATGGGGATGGCAATGTAGAAAAGGCAAAAGAACTTCTCACCCAAGCTGGTTTTTCTGCCGAAAATCCGTTTGAATTTGAAATTTGGTACAGTTCCGATAGCCCCCAGCGCCAACAAATTGTTACCCTACTCAAAGAATACGCCGAGCAAAAAATGGATGGTTTGATGCAAGTCAAACCGCAACCCGTTGAATCGACGACTCTCTTTGCTAATATTCCCAAAGGCATTTATCCCAGCTATTTAGTGGCTTGGTTCCCTGACTTTGGCGATGCGGATAATTACGTCAGTCCCTTTTTCAGTTGTACGAAAGGAACAGCCGAAACTGGATGTCAGGAAGGTGCCAGTCAAAGTCAAGGCTTCTTCTATTACAGTGAGAAAATGAACCAACTCATTGACGCTCAACGGAAGGAACAAGATCCCCAGGCGCGACAAGAACTATTTGGGCAAATTCAAGAGCTAATTGCTCAAGATGTTCCTCTGGTTCCCTTGTTGCAGAAAAAAGAATTTGCTTTTGCTCAAAAATCCTTAGAGAACGTGGAAATAAACCCAATTATTGGTGTATCGTTTTGGCAAGTTGATAAAAGCGCTTAAACCAACAACCCTGTAGAGACGTTGCATGCAACGTCTCTACAATCTGGATAGAACAGAATTCTATCTTTCGTACTATTGGAATGGCGCTCGCATCATACAGCGCTTTGCGCTGTAATAAAGTACAGTAGATAAAAGTCCCCCTTTTTAAGGGGGATGCGAGGGGGATCGACAATGTACCGCATAGCAGAGCAAACTGCTGTAACTACAAACTAATTTGAATTCCCATGTCTCGTTCTCGTGCCTTACTCTACTACGTCATCACTCGGTTGCTCCTTGCACCGTTAATGATGTTTACGATTGTAACCATCGTATTTTTGCTCCTCCGCGCTACGCCAGGAGATCCCATTGATGCGGTAATTGGTAATCGTGCGCCTGAAAGTGTAAAAGCTGAGTTTCGGGAAAGGTTGGGATTAAATCAACCGCTACCGTTACAGTATGTAAACTATTTACTCAGTTTACTCCGCCTCGATTTAGGTAGTTCAATTAGTGACCAAGGACGAGATGTTTGGCAAGTAATTCAGCAGTATTTTCCGGCGACGGCAGAAGTAGCGGTATGTAGTATGATAGTCGCGATAACTGTAGGAATTGGCGTGGGTATTTTTTCCGCCTCTCGTCCCGGTACAGTCTTTGATTTAGGTGGACGGTTATTTGGGATTATTACTTATGCCTTACCGATATTTTGGGCAGGAATGATTGTCCAGTTAATCTTTGCTGTACAGTTAGGATGGTTTCCTTTGGGTGGGCGATTTCCCGCATCAGCAATTCCGCCTACAAGACTCACAGGACTTTATACTGTTGATAGTCTCTTGAACGGTAACTTCAACCAATTTTTTACTGCCTTATACTATTTAACCCTACCATCACTAACATTAGGAATTCTCCTGAGTGGAATTTTTGAGCGTATTGTGCGGGTGAATCTCAAGCAAACTCTGAACGCTGATTATGTGGAAGCCGCACGGGCTAGAGGGATTCAGGAACGGACGATTCTGTTGCGTCATGGGTTAAAAAATGCTTTGATTCCGGTGATTACAGTAATGGGACTCACGTTTGCTTCGTTGCTAGGGGGTGCGGTGTTAACTGAAGTTACCTTTTCTTGGCCCGGATTAGCCAATCGATTATATGAAGCGATTCAGTTACGAGATTACCCGACGGTGCAGGGAATTATGGTGTTTTTTGGGGCTATTGTGGTGATAGCGAGCATTGCCATTGATATTATTAATGCCTTAATTGACCCCCGTATTCGGTATTGAATGTTGATGGTTCAGGGTTCAGGGTTCAGGTTTGATTGCTATCACTCCTTTTCGGCGGTATTCTCATGCCTATATGTAGGGGCGGGTTTCACGATTATCGTTTCTTTTGCACCCAGATGGGACTAAACCCGCCCCTGTGTAACGGCGCACCTCGGCAAAGGGCGCCCCTACGTTTATGCGGGAAAAATTGTTACTGAATCAGGAGTTTACCTAATCCGCGTTGATGCGAGCAGCGATTGGCAAGTGTGCTGCAAGAGAGTTAAATAACTCTCTTTAGTGAAATCAGGTAAAACTTATTTGATCAAACAATATTGTTTTACTGTCATTAGAAAATTAACCGATAAAAATGAAAAAAGGATTTAACCCTAGACAACCAAACCGTAACGCTTATTACGAGTTCTTGAATAAAGCATTGCCGACAATCAGACGCATAAAAGACAAAGACATCAAGGAGCAGCGAAGACAAGGGGAACAACTATTGAAATCTAATTTAGACAAACTGGATGATAAGTTTTCTAAAATGTTGCGAAGTTGGGCAAAAGCCGAGCTATCAACCGTGGAACCAGAGGAAGCCCAAAGAATTGCCGGATCTATTCATAATTTCTGCACTTACATAGCGCAATTTCCACTGATAAAACCAGAAATCAAGTGGGAAATTGTTATCACGGGTTGCCAAGTAGCTACCACCGTGTTTACTCGCGAAGCATATCTAACGGATTGGTTAATGAGCCAAAACCTTCTGGGAATTGCTTATCGTAACCAAGGACGGATTGATGAAGCGATCGCCATTTTTAAAGGGGCTGTAGAAATCTACTCTCCAGAAGTATTTTTTGAAAATGAAAGGTATCTTGATAAGTGGACAACGCTCCAAAACAGTCTGGGCAATGCTTACTGGAGTCGTAGCCAGAGTCAACAAAGTCCAGAAGAAAAACTCCGGAATTTGAATTTAGCGCTCGCTGCTTATGAGAAGGCGTTGCAAGGCACTTCCAAAGATGAATCTCCCGATGATTGGGCAAGGACTAAATATAATATATGTGATGTCTATGGCAAAATGGGAAAGACTGCGGATGCAATTATTTGCTATAAGCAAGCTCTAGAAGTCTTTCCCGAGAAAACTTATGAGTGGGCGCAGGCTCAACATGGTCTAGGTCGTGCCTATAGCAACCAAAGAAACATTGACCAGGCAATTGATTGTTTTCGGTTAGCGCTAAAAATCTTCACACCCACTGCATATCCTGAAGATTGCTGCAAAATAGGACGTAGTCTTGGATATGTGGCTTATAGCAATCGCCGTTGGCAGGAAGCTAGCGAGGGATATGGTATTGCTATTGAAGCGCTTGAGCAGCAAATTAACATTTGGGCTACAACAGATGCTCAGCGCCCTGATTTTACCCACCTCTTTGCCATTCAAAACCCGACAAAAGACCTTGACTACAGCGATATAGAAGTCCAAGCCATTAAGCAGTATTTCCATAGCAGTCACATCCTTGTCAAAGGCGATGCCAAAAAATCAGCTATTGACAACCAGCAACTCCAAACTGCCCACTGTATCCACTTTTCCTGTCACTGCGACTTCGACTTTGAACGCCCTCTGCTTTCTAAACTACATCTGGCTGATTGCCACATTTCCCCAAAAAATGACCCAGCTACTGCTTTCAGCAAATACCTTACTGTGTTAGAGCTATTTACCTTTGACCTCAGTCAATGTCGGCTCGTCACTCTATCTGCTTGCGAAACAGGATTAATCAACTTTCCATCCGCCACGGATGAGTATATTGGCTTAAACTATGGATTTTTGGTTGCAGGTACTGCCAGCATCGTCTGTTCTCTGTGGACTGTGAATGAACTCTCTACAGCCTTGTTAATAATCCGGTTCTATCAAAATCTTAAATCAGGCTCAACCGTTCCTATTGCCCTCAACCAAGCCCAAATCTGGTTACGAAATGCGACCAAAGAACAATTACAAGACTGGGCGCAAAGCTTACCTCTGAGTCCTGCAAAAGAAGAAGCGTTGTACGACTTTTTCTGTACAATAGATTTTGGAAGTAAACCTTTTGAGTCACCTTACTACTGGGCAGCCTTCTGTGCCATCGGTCAATAACCCGTGAAAACTGACAGTATCTTCTACAATCTATTTCTGACATTTCCCGGCATCTTCTTTGAGCTGATTAACCGTCCTCCCGAAGAAGCCGATAGCTATGAATTCACCTCCCGCGAAGTCAAACAATTATCCTTTCGCTTAGACGGTTTATTTTTACCCAAAACCAGCGAACCTGACAAACCTTTATACCTGGTTGAAGTTCAGTTCCAGCCAGATGCTGGCTTATACTACCGCATATTTGCCGAACTCTTCATCTTTTTAAGGCAATACCAGCCACCCCATCCTTGGCAAATTGTCGTCATCTATCCCAACCGCCGTATTGAACGAGAACAGACGTTACATTTTAGTAACCTCTTAGCCCTGAACCAGGTGAGACGAATTTACCTGGATGAGTTAGAGGAAGCCGCCGAACGCTCATTAGGGGTAGAAGTTGTTAAACTTGTAATTGAGCCGGAAGAGACAGCCGGACAACTGGCAAGACAGTTAATCGAAAAAGCACGGCAACAGCTAACAGATGAAGCCATCCAGCGAAATCTAATTAACTTGATTGAGACAATCATTGTATACAAGTTACCACAAAAGAGCCGCAAGGAGATTGCTGCCATGTTGAATTTAAGTGACTTAAAGCAAACCAGAGTTTATCAGGAAATTCTAGAGGAGTTTAAATTAGAAACCATACCGCGAATGCTCAAATTTGGGTTAAGTGATGACGCGATCGCGCAGGTGTTAGATCTGCCACTAGAAGTCGTTCAGCAAACAGCACAGTCACAAGGAATTCAACCTATGTCATCTGACGAACGTAACGTAGCTGCATTTATCGAACTGTTAACCAATCGGAGAACTCTCTTTACCCCGGAAGAACTTACAGAACTCGATCAGTTAATCGCCACCTTGCCTGATGATATTGAGCAACTATCAGAGGCGATTTCAGCTTGGTGTCAACAGGATAAACGTGCTGAAATTCTCAAGATATGGCGTCAGGTTCGTCAAACTTTCCCCATTAGTGTAAACCTAAAAACCCCTGGGAGCAAAGAAGGCAAAGTAAAACCTCCCCATTACGAACTAAACAAACAAGCTATCCTCAATGCCATTCAGCAAAGTTCTTCTTCAAAAGATTCTCAATCCTCCAATTCTGCTTCATGAAAGTTGCTAATCCAAAATTGACTCTTTGCGCTTTTCATCTGCGAAACAACTTAGCTCAAAGTGAAGATGAACCCGTCAATAACGCAAATCATTTATGGGAGGAATGTCAGCGAATTGGACAAAAAATTTATGTTCCTAGACTAGAATCCCTAATTGAGCGTCTTCAAGAAAGTAACGGTCAAATCGGTGTATCTTCCAATCAGGATAACTCAAGATATCTGGAATTATTACAACCTGAAAATCCACTAAAGTTTTCTTCTATCCCTGAAGGTAGTAAACCTCAACTTCAAGGCGAAGTATATCCTCTACAAATTCATGATACCTATGCTGTTGATCTTACCCTACGTTATCCCTATCCCAATGTAGACATTCATCAATTAGAGGGTTTAAATCCTCAAGGTTGTCTGCTTCCTAGTCAAATTAAAGCCTCTCTGGGACAAACCCTGGTACTCTTTGCCCAACCAGAAGGTCAAATTCAGGATATTCAGGAGTTTGCCAATGATTGTTTAGCTGCAATTCTACCTAAATCAGAGGTTGCACAATTTTTACGTGCTCCTCCTACTCAAGGCATCTTTTTAGGAAGTCCCATTTTTGAGTATGACAATAACCGAGAGCATCCGGCTGAACATTGTCATATTCTCGTCTGGCTTAATTGCGACCCGGAAACAACAACATTAGAAGCTGCGGGAGATTATTATCAACCCCTAATTAATTTATTATGTTGTCGCCATAAAATTTTATATGTCTACTCAGAATCCCGGTGGTGTAATCAAAAAGCACGGCTTCTCTACAGGAAATTAGAGGTAAAAGCAAAAGCCTTCCGTCAGTTACCATCTGAACCAACCCCTAAGCTAAAGCAACTCAAAGAATGGCTAACTGAAATTCCTACACTTGCTTTTGAATACGCCAACTATCTGCGAGATATAGACATTCATCGCACGACGATTCAAACTAATCTCATAAATTATAAATTATGGTTGAAGCAACTCCAAGATATTAGCATTCAAAATCGGGATAATCTAGATTTTTTAGGACAAACTATTAAAGACACTCAAAAAAAGCTTATTCCACAAATTAACGCTGATTTATCTTATCTGATGCCAAGTCAGCAACTTTTTGGGCAGATGATTGAAGCAAGTCGAGGTATCGTAGAAACAGAACAAGCCGAGAGCGATCGCGCTTTACAAGATACTGTAGCTATCGTCGGTGTAGGTTTAGCTACATCAGCCGTTGGCGCTACCGTCGCTCCATCCATAATTCCCACAGAACCCCGACAGCCAATACTACCACCTTTTTCCACAAATCATCTCCATCCCTTGACTCAATCGCTACTTTTGAGCCTGATTTTTGGTGTTACAGGAGCAGTCATTACCAAAGGTTACACCTCTGTAATGCAGAATCGAGGTGCAATTTCCGGATGCATGAAGAAGCTCATTCAGGGTGATAGTAATAAGACAGCAAAATTGTCGGCTCATACTCAACAAACTTTACCACAATCTAAAAAACAGAATCAATAAATCCCTCGGCATTGAGTGCGGCTAACTGGATTTAACATTTTATCGCGTTCATCCCATACGCTCTAGAAAATTTCAGTCGATGATTTGAGGACACTGACTGGTGTTCTATGTTTTGACTTTTCATTCCTGGGATTGGGTAGAGGCATTGCCAGAAAGCGCGATCGCGCTTATGCTAACTGTTACTATTCCTCCCCACCCCAGCTCCCAGACGTGCCATGGCACGTCTCTACATGCACCCCTGTTCTACTCTTTCCCCCCACCGCCGGGATGTTCTCGCCCAGGAACGTTCTCCAGTGCTGTCAGCGCCGCTTGCGAACCTGCCAGAATATCCTGTTCTTCACCACCTAAGTAAAGGCGTCCAAAACTGCCAACGGCAGAAATTTGCAGAATATTAATTGAGGCGGCTTTCTCGGCTTCATTAGCGGCTAAAGCAGCATAAGCGGCTGGTGCTACTTCTAAAACATAAAGGGTTTGTCCTGCCAAAATCATCTGTCCCCGTCGGGTGCGATTAATCAGTTGAGTTTGGTGAGGGTCAATATTGCGAATAATCTGGCTAGAGATAACCCGGGGTTTCAGGCGTTCTCGTTCACCGACGCCTAGGGCGGCTAGAATCGCTTTCCCCGCCGCCCTGGTTTCGCCTTGTTTGTTCGCATGAACTTCCAGAACCCCATAGAGTCGTTCCACCATCTGCACGGCTGGACGTACAGAGGTCGATTTTAGCGCCACATCGGTAATTCGGTTAATTTCGATACCCGGTGAGATTTCAATCCAGAGCGACGTATCTCCAGGTAATGGCAAGAACCCTAGCGCAACTGTCCCCATATAAGCCGCGTGCTGCGGCTGTAAGCTATCTATATAGACATAAGATCGCAATTCTATCGCCAAGGTTATTTCTCCGTAGATTGGGGTCAAACGGCTGGAATACGCAACATCCGAGTTTACCTGAAAACGAAGCGCGATCGCGATTTTTCCAGTTTGAGTCGCGAAACCTAGTGTACAGTCCCGATGAGAAATATAGGCAAGATGAGCAATGCTGGAATTTTCCCTACACCCTACACCCCACACCCTACACCCAGTCTTCTTTTTAGCCTTCTTACGAATTCTAAGGCAACAGGCAACATCTCCCGAAGCGCCAGGTTAACCAAAGGGCAGTTTAGTTATAGTATTTAAACTGACAAACATCCTACCAGCGCCAGAAAAAGCCAACGGATGGTGCGCCGTTTCCCTAATAATCATGGCTAAGAAATCGAAGACAACGACCGAGGTTAGTCTGAGAGACCCTAAATACTACTTCAACCGGGAACTCAGTTGGTTGGAATTTAATGATCGCGTCTTGCATGAAGCCCTCGATTCCCGAACCCCATTGCTGGAACGCTTGAAGTTTCTGGCAATCTTCAGTTCCAACCTGGATGAATTCTTTATGGTTCGGGTGGCGGGTTTGAAGCAGCAGGTGGAGGCGGGGGTGACATCCCTAACTGCCGATGGTCGCACACCTAGCGATCAATTGGATGGGATTAATCAGCGGTTACTCCCCATGATCAAAGAACAACATGAACATTTTGAACAAATCCTGCGCCCCTTATTGGCACAACAGGGGGTCTACCTGCTGGACTATATGGAGTTGAACTCCGAACAGCGGACTTATTTGCAAAGCTACTTTGAGGCGCAAATTTTTCCGGTTCTGACGCCCCTAGCCGTTGACCCTAGCCACCCCTTCCCCTATATTTCCAACCTGAGTCTGAATCTAGCCGTAGTGGTGAAAGATCCCGATCAGGGCGAGGAATTTTTTGCCCGAGTGAAAGTGCCCAAAGTCTTACCTCGGTTTGTCACCCTTCCCGAACCGTTGCGAGAACGGCAAAAGGGAAAACCTGCCACCTGGGTGGGTATTCCCCTAGAACAGGTGATTGCCCATAATTTAGAGTTTCTGTTTCCAGGGATGAATATCCAAGAATATCATCCGTTTCGGATTACTCGCAATGCTGACTTAGCCGTCGAGGAAGATGAGGCGGATGACCTACTACTGGCTATTGAAGAGGGACTGCGGAAGCGACGTATAGGGGGTTCAGTCGTCCGCATGGAAATCCATGCGACTGTACCAGAAACCTTACGGGAAACGCTGATGGGGGAGATGGGACTGGAGGAAAGCGATATCTACGAAATAGACGGCTTATTGGGGCTAGGGGATCTGATGTCGTTTATGGGATTACCCCTACCGGAACTAAAAGACCCATCCTGGACACCCGTCATGCCCATCGAGTTGCGATCGCTCTCTTCTGAGGAAGATGGGGATGACTTCTTTAGCATTATTCGCAAACGGGATTTATTTGTCCATCATCCCTACCATTCCTTTGGCGGTACCGTGCAGCGATTTATTACCCAGGCGGCGGATGACCCGAATGTACTGGCGATTAAAATGACACTCTACCGCACCTCTGGTGATTCCCCCATTGTCAACGCTTTGATTAAAGCTGCCGAAAATGGTAAGCAGGTGGCGGTTTTGGTGGAATTGAAAGCCCGTTTTGATGAAGAGAATAATATTCTCTGGGCGCGTAAGCTAGAACAAGCGGGTGTACATGTGGTTTATGGGATTATTAAGTTAAAAACCCATACCAAAATCGTGATGGTGGTGCGTCAAGACGAGAAGAGGATTCGCCGCTATGTTCACATTGGCACAGGAAACTATAACCCCAAAACCGCCAGAATTTACACGGATGTAGGACTCCTAAGCTGTCGTGAGGATTTAGGGGCAGATTTAACCGATTTATTCAATTTTCTGACTGGATACTCCCGCCAGCGCTCTTATCGCAAGTTATTAGTCGCCCCGGTGAATCTGCGCGATCGCATGACGGCGATGATTCAGCGGGAAATCGAACATTGTCGCCAGGGAAATACGGGACGCATTGTTGCCAAGATGAATTCTTTGGTTGATCCGAAGATTATCGCCACCCTCTATGAAGCCTCCCAAGCCGGCGTACAAATTGATTTAATTGTTCGAGGAATTTGCTGTTTGCGTCCCGGTGTTGTCGGCGTTAGCGATAATATTCGCGTGATTAGTATTATCGGTCGCTTTTTAGAACATTCGCGGATTTATTACTTCTATAATCAGGGTGATGAGGAAGTTTATATTGGCAGCGCTGACTGGATGCGTCGGAATTTAGATCGGCGAGTTGAGGCGATTACACCTGTAGAAGATCCAGAAATTATCAAAGATTTGCAAGAAATTTTAGCCATTATGATGGCAGATAATCGCCAAGCTTGGGAATTACAACCCGATGGGCGTTATATACAACGTCAACCGGAGGATGCGAAAGAGCAATGCGCTCAAAATATTTTCATGGAAATGGCGAAGGAATCAGCAAAGGAGGCGGCGGGAATGGGGTAGAAATCGTAGGGGCGCACGCTCCGTGCACCCAATTCAAACTGACGTGCGCCCAATTTAATCAGCTTATTGAGTTTGTAAACGTTCTCGAATTCGTTGGCGAAATAACCGCACTGCTGTCCGCTGTCCCTGAATATTACTTTGTTCAATAAAGTTGGGAACCTCTGTTACAGGTAAAAAGGGAAATGCGAGGCTTTGTTCTCTCAGTTCATATTCTCCTTCAACTAATTGATAAATCTGGAGGGTTTGACAGGTATATCTCCACAATTCAGGAACACCTAACGCCGCATAAATGGATTGTTTATTGATAGAGGAACTGGTATAATCTGACTCAATAGCCAAGTCGGGCGGTGGGTCAATTTCCAGGTTGATTCGTCTACCTCGGACTCGTGATTCGTTTTGAATATAGAAACAGGTATCTGGCTCGATAAAACGGGTTAAGTCTTCGCGCTTCAAGCTCAATGCACCGACTTTCTTAACTTCTATTTCTAGCTCGTCGGCGATAGCTTCAATAAAGCTTTCGAGCATCCCTTTTGGGACTTCATGGTCTTCGAGTGGCATCCTGATTTCTAATACTCCCTGATCATAAGTCATTCTACAGATACGATCCTCCCCAATTTCCGCCAGTAATGTTTTAAAGGTTTGCCAGCTAACACCTTTTAAGGTGACGACTGGTTCAGCACCCATTTGTTGAGATGGAGGAGTCGGTGTTGCTGTTGTCATGGTGAACTACCTTTGATACCTTGATTTAATTGTAGCCAAGAGGAAGGTCGAACAAGATATAGGCTCATAGAATGATTCTATAGTGGGTAAGATACTTTGATCATTTATAATTCAGTTGATTAGTTTTCCCCAGAGGTTTCAATCCCTTTAACCACCTCAAAAAACGCGATCGCGGCAAACCCCAAGCCCACCACAGAACCAATACCCAGAGCCAGTCCCCGCCCAATTTCACCTTGAAATAACCTAACCAACCCCTCACAACCAACGACGGCTGAAATACCAGCCAATACCCCAGCCAATACCCCAGTATCAGCACGAGTAATTGCCACAGCAACTGTCCCGGTTCCAGCCACACCCACCCAGTTAACAAACGCCCCAGCAAGAGTTACGGCAATCGCCGAGCCGCCAGAACGAGCAATTAGACTAATAACTTTCCGTCTGCGTTGTCCCAGTATCATAGTTGTCCCGGCTTAAGGAAATGGGGTTTTTCCTACTTTGACTATATTTTAGTTATCCCCATCCAACTATCATAATCCTATTGAGAACTAACCCCTCAGTGTCATCAGTGTGACCAAAATCCCATTCCCCATACCCAACTTCCCAATAAATCTGTAAAATCCGTGTTTTTTCTATACTCTTACTATTGCTCATGTCATGGTGATTTATTTTTATTCTTAGCCAAACTTTGTCACCAATGTTCCACAGACATCCTAATATTAGGTTATTGTTTAATAACTGCGATACAATACAATCACTATTAAGCACTCATAGAAACTATAAAGAGTGCAAAAATAAGGGTAATTTAGCTGGGGACTGACAGCCGTGATAGATGGCAAGACTATTTCTATTTCTCTGTTTTCAGGGGCTTTTGGTTTAGATTTAGGTTTAGAGCTAGCCGGATTTCATACCGTAAGTGTGGTTGAGAAAGAGCGGGATGCGGCAAAAACTATAGCGCTTAACCGACCTCATCTTCATGAAAGTGCTATCCCAAGGTCAATCGATACAATCAGTACCCAAGATTTACTATTAGAAGGTGGTCGAGTTTTAGAGTTAGGTAGAGCGTTACGTCCTCATGAGGTAGATTTGGTGGTTGGTGGTCCACCTTGTCAGCCTTTTAGTACAGCAGGAAAAAGAGCTTCAGTCTTAGATCCTCGTGGTAGTTTATTTATGGAGTTTGTCCGTGTTGTTCGAGACATTCAACCTCGATTTTTCCTTATGGAGAATGTGAAAGGGTTACTTTCCGCTGCTATCCGTCACAGACCAATTAACCAACGAGGGACAGATTATCCCCCTTTAGAACCGGAGGAAATGCGGGGTGCAGCCCTTAAGGTTGTATTGGCAGAAATGCATGAACTTGGATACCATCTCGTTTACAATCTTTTAGAAGCTGCCAATTATGGTGTTCCCCAAAATAGAGAGCGTGTTGTGTTTATTGGTTCTAGAGATGGTGAATCTGTTACATTTCCCTTGGCTACCCATGGTAAAGGCGGTAGAGATTTACCCAAGTGGCGTACTTTAAAAGATGCATTAACAGACTTAGTTGAACAACAGCCAGAGTTTACACCGTACTCTGAAAAGCGCTTAAAGTATTTGAGATTGCTCAAAGCCGGACAAAACTGGAGATATTTACCCGACAACTTGAAAGAAGAGGCAATGGGAGGTGCTTATAAATCAGGGGGTGGTAAAGTTGGTTTTTACAGGCGATTATCTTGGGATAAACCCTCGCCAACTGTAACCACAAGCCCACAGCAAAAAGCGACAGATATGTGTCACCCAATAGAACTGCGTCCCTTAAGTGTACGAGAATGTGCGAGAATCCAAACTTTTCCTGACGACTGGATTTTTTATGGTTCAATAACGTCTAAGTACAAACAAATTGGCAATGCTGTACCTGTTTTACTGGCAAAAGAAATTGGCGATTATCTTTACAGTTTGATTCAAGGAAACAAACCACAATGCAAGCAAATAGTCAAACAGCTTTCGCTTTTTTAGCTGTATAAAATTATTCCATGTTTTGTCTTTCGCTGGCAGCTAACTTAGAGAAAGCCTTGTCAATTCTCTGTAACATACTTCTCAGATGTTGTTTTAGAGTCTCGGCAGTTATAGCAGTAGACACATCGATTAGGACTTTCGGCACCATTGTAGAGACGCTTCAAAAGCGCGTCTCTACATAAATGATGTGTCCTAACAGCTATGGCGGTTGCTATAACTCACTCGGCATAAAGGTTGGAAAAAAACAACAGCGGTGTACCCATATTGATGGATGTAGGGGCATGGCACTGCCATGCCCTTACCTTGGGGAGCATGGAGCATGAAAACACAAAAGACAGGCTATCTTACTGCTTTTAACCGCTAACTGGGGTTACGGAATCGACACAGTAGCCGAACCCAAATTAAACAGCTACCGGAGTTGCTTTCAACTCAAAAATCTTCTCAATCACATCTTCAACCACCTTATCGGGTGTAGATGCTCCAGAGGTTACACCGACAACAATTTCACCGTCTGGGAGCCAATTGTCCGTCACCGTCATATCTTGATGCAGTACCTTGTGATCAATCCGATTTCCCGGACCAACTCGCTCGGCGCTGTCGATGTGATAGGAGGGAATATTCCGTTCAATGGCAATTTGTTGCAGTTGCGTTGTATTGGATGAATTAAAGCCACCAATCACGACTATTAAATCTAACCTTTGCTCAACCAACTCCAACATCGCATCCTGTCGCTCTTGAGTTGCATCGCAGATGGTGTTAAAACTCTGGAAATGCTGATTCAGTTGATCAGGACCATACTTTTTCATCATCGTGCGCTCAAACAGTTTCCCAATTTGCTCGGTTTCGCTTTTGAGCATGGTGGTTTGGTTAGCTATGCCAATATGCTGCAAATCCCGCTCCGGGTCAAATCCCTCTGAAGTGGCGCGGCTAAATTTTGCCAAAAACTCGTCCCGATTCCCACCATTGAGGATATAGTCGGCGACATAGTCCGCTTCTTGTAGATTCAGCACCACGAGGTATTTCCCAGCAAAGGAACTGGTAGCTATGGTTTCTTCGTGCTTATACTTGCCGTGAATGATGGAGGTGTACTCTTTCTTCTTATGCTTCTCCACCGTATGCCATACCTTGGACACCCAAGGACAGGTAGTATCGACAATTTTACAGTTTTTATCATTGAGTAGTTGCATTTCCTGAACGCTGGCACCAAAGGCAGGTAAAATTACCACATCACCCGCACCAACGATAGAAAAGTCTTTTGTCCCTTCCTCAACGGGGACAAAGTTGACGTTCATATTCTGTAGGTGCTGATTGACGGAGGGATTATGGATAATTTCATTCGTCATCCAGATGCGCTCGGTGGGAAAATGTTGGCGGGTTTCATACGCCATAGCCACAGCGCGTTCCACACCCCAGCAAAAGCCATAAGCCTCTGCCAGGTGAATGGTCACATCACCCCGTTTGAGTTGATAGTTATTATCGCGGATTTCTTGAATCAAACTGCTTTGATATTCAGATTGAAGCTGAGTCGCCACTTCAGCCTGGTGACCAAATCCCTTGCGGTGATAGTTTTCTGAACTATGGAGTGAACGTTTGAAGGCTTGTGTATCCATGAAGCTTGTTTAGCAGATGAGTGTATACAATTGTTTACTCCTTTCGATCATAAAATGAATCCGGTTGGGTCAGTGAACAGTTAACAGTTAACAGTTAACAGGAAGCGTTTTGAGTTAACTTCCCCAGCTTCCCCAGCTCCCTCAGCTCCCCCATCTGCCCATCTTCTCCATCTCCCCATCTTCCCATCCCCAGTCACAATCCGCCATCGCTGGCGAGTTGATCTGTGACTTGTAGGGCATAATGCCAAATTAAATAGCCTTGAGGATTTAGGTGCAAACCGTCGGTACTCAATTCCATGTTTAGATTGCCCTCGGTATCGGCAAATAGGGGATAGAGATCCAGGTAAATGACATCTTCCGAATCCGCGATCGCTTTCAATCGCTGGTTAATCTCGACAATACGACTGTTGGGGATTTCCAGGAGGCGATCGCGTCCTTCCCAGGTGGCTTTATCCCCGCTATGGGGCAAAATCGACTGAACGATGATTTTGGCTTGGGGATGAGTGCGCCGCAGGTAGCGAATAATCAGCCGTTGGTTGGCTAAAATTGTCTCATCTGTGACACCTCGAATGATGTCGTTGATGCCAATCATCAAAAAGATGATATCTGGCTGGGTTTGATCCAACACATCTAAGCGATTCAACAATCCGGCTGTCGTTTCGCCAGAAATTCCCTGGTTCAGCCAAGTTCGTTGAGTGGGTAGCATCTCATTGGGAAACCAGAGACTGATGGAATCTCCCAGGAGTATGGCTAAATCCTCCGGCTTCTGCTCCACCATCACCTCAGCTTCTTGCTCCAGGAGCGCCACCCACTGCTGGTAGTTAAACTGGTGGCGCGGTCCTAGTTCGGGGACAGGGGTAGGGGTTGCTTCTTTTGTCCCATCAGTGGCTAGAGATTGGCTAACCGCAGAAGGGATCGCTCCTTGGTATTGGCGCAGCAATACCCCCGCGATCGCTAGCACCAGTAAGCCATTGACAGCGAGGGAGAAAACCGCCCAAATTGGAAAGCTTTTCGAGGTTGTGGACACTTGTCTAGATTCAGCATCGGCTCTCTCATCAGATTGTAGTTCTATTCCACTTTTGCCGATCATAAAAACCATGACAAAGGGGCAATTCCTGAATTGCCCCTACAGGATTTAACCCGCTTCCCTAACTAGAAGCGCTTCCGTTAAACTTCCGATCCGCGAGGAATGTCAGCCGTACTACCACTGACACTACCAAAAGAGCTACTGGTCAACACGTCTGATTCCTTAACAAATCCACTGTAGGCTTCCATCCCGTGTTCGCTAATATCCAAACCATGGATTTCTTCTTCAGGATGTACTCTTAGTCCCAAAGTCGCTTTCAGAGCTAGCCACACAAGGGAGCTAAAGAAGACAGTGAAACCACCTACACAGAGGATACCCAACAGTTGAATACCCAGTTGACCAACTCCTCCCCCATAAATCAAGCCAAGTCGTTGACCCGCATCATTTTCAGTGAAGGTAAAGATACCAACAGCAATGGTGCCCCAGATCCCGTTAACTAAGTGGACAGAGATCGCACCCACGGGGTCATCGATATGGATATTGTCAAAGAAGGAAACCGCAAAAACCACGATAATGCCCCCAATCAGACCAATTATGATCGCTGAGAGATAGGAAACGGCATTACAGGGGGCGGTAATCGCAACCAAGCCGGCTAAGATACCGTTGATAATCATCGAAAGGTCAGGTTTACCATCTTTTGTCCAAGAGGTAATCGTGGCAGAAATACCGCCAGCCGCAGCCGCGAGGTTTGTGGTTACAGCAATATACGGCACATTTTCAGTAGCAGCCAGTTCTGATCCGGGGTTGAAACCAAACCAGCCGATCCACAGAATCAAGCATCCCAGTGTGGCAATACTCATATTGTGACCGGGAATCGCATTGATTTGACCATCTCTATATTTTCCTTCACGCGGTCCGAGAAAGGCAGCTCCCATCAACGCCGCCCAACCACCAACCGAGTGAACCACGGTTGAGCCAGCAAAGTCGGAAAAGCCCATTTCTGACAGCCAGCCACCACCCCAGATCCAATGTCCGGTAATGGGATAGGATATCCCGGTGATCAGAAGACTGAAAACGAGAAAGTCAACAAACCTAATCCGTTCAGCAACCGCACCCGAAACAATGGTGGCGGCGGTTCCAGCGAAGGCAGCTTGGAATAGGAAATACAAGGAGATGGGTAAGCCTTCAGGAAATGGATCGAGTCCATAAGTACCCGGATCGGTACTCGTTAAGAAAAATCCACCCGCACCAATCAATCCATTTCCTGTACCGAACATGAATGAAAACCCAATTGCCCAAAATGCAATGGTTGCTAAGGCAAAGACAATCAGGTTTTTGGCGAGAATGTTAACCGCATTTTTCTGACGACAGAATCCGGTTTCTAGCATACCGAATCCGGCATTCATGAAGATCACCAGAATGGCAGCAATCAACACCCAGATGGCGTTTAACGTTCCCTGGAGTTGGGCAATGGCATCGGCGTCAACCGCCTCAGTTTGAGCAACGGCTGCCGTATTCCAAACCACGACAATAATTGCTGTGAGGGGAATACAAGCTAGCCAGTAGGGAGAAAAGGATTTAGCTATGGTTTTCAAGGGGTCAAAATAGGGAGAATCCCCGAAGGATGGAGAAAACCGTTGTAAATCAACTTGTCTAGTTTTGGGGGGAGACTTTTTTCTGTCGAAACTTTTCTCTAACGTTCGTCTAGACATAATTTCGCTCTCTTTCCTGTTTTTCTAGTGGAACACATCCTAACATTGAGCTAAGAAGCGGTAAATAAAGTCATTGGAAGTACGACTTAGACGATGGGGTAAGTATCTGAGTATGACAGAACTCTGTACCTTTTTTTTGTTTGCTGCCTGATTAAGGAATCGGGAGTTTAGCAAGTTGGCTTGTCTACTTCAGACAAAACCCTACAAATAAGTTGCCAGATAGTCAAGAGCCTCAATTATTCTCAATAACTGGGTTCATTATCTTTAGGAAATTTTCAAATCTTCTATTTTTTGGCTCGATAGTTCTGTAACAAAATATACTTTTTTCGTCGGTGGGTCTTTAAGAATTATGGCGGTAGATCCCTAGCCAAGAGTTTTTGCCATCAAGACTTTGGTCAACCGGTCAGAGGTTTGGCATCCTGAGTTGACCTTTTTGTGCTTAGAGAGCTAACCGTTGTTTTGATTTTGCCTAATCTTGTTGATTTGACGATAATTAAGACTTGAATAAACCTGATAATTTACGTCTCTAAAATAAGTTGTTAATTCCTAAAAAAATATTGGGTGTTAAGTTTTGATTTTTAGAATTACAGGTTATTAATATAATGGCTTTAATTGAACCAATTGCTTAAAAATATCATCTGGCTGCCACAGTTTTGGGTTGAGCATCAAGTATTCCCAACAGGATAACACAATGACCACGGTTTTTTAGCTGGTATTCTAAGGTAGTCATATCAGTTTGAGATTCTAAATGACATGAGATCCAGAGCGATCGCGCCAATGTGTTAACCTCCAGAGTACTCTAGTTAGTAGCGATCGCGATAAATATAGGGGACATGAATGAAACTGTTTGTGCCAGGTCGCCTTTGTCTGTTTGGTGAGCATAGCGATTGGGCGGGAGGGTATCGTCGCCTGAATCCTCACCTTGGAAAAGGCTACACCATCATCACAGGAACCAATCAAGGACTCTATGCCAAAGTCAAGCCCCACCCTACCCACTTCATTCTTCACGCTTCCCTGAGTGATGGTACTCGTCCAGACGCGATTCAGTTGCCCATGGAACGCCCTGTTCTCCTGGCTGAAGCACAAAAGGGAGAGTTTTGGAGTTATGCGGCTGGCGTTGCTTATCATTTTCTCACCTACTTCCAAGTTGGTGGCATAGAAATCGATAACTATCAAACCGATTTACCCATTCAGAAAGGGTTATCCTCCAGTGCAGCCGTTTGTGTTTTAGTCGCACGCGCTTTTAATCACTTGTATGACTTGAAGATGACTCGGCGAGGCGAAATGGAATACGCTTATCTGGGCGAGACAAGCACACCCTCTCGCTGCGGACGTATGGATCAAGCCTGCGCTTATGGAAATCAACCAATTGCCATGATTTTTGATGGCGCATCGACAGATATTATCGAGCTAAACGTTCCCAAGGATTTGTTTTTTGTCATTGTTGATCTCGGTGCGAGTAAAAATACCCAGGAAATTCTCAGTCGTCTGAATCAGTGTTATCCCTTTGGTACTGATAACGTGCAGAAGAATGTCCAGCACTATCTTGGCACTATTAGTTATCAAATTACTCAAGAAGCCGTTGAAGCATTACAAGTTGGCGATGCGCTAAAGCTGGGTCAGTTGATGACCAAGGCACAAGCTGAATTTGACCGCTATCTCATCCCCGCTTGTTCCCAACAATTGACCGCTCCGGTTTTGCATCAACTGCTCAATTATGAGCCGATTCAACCTTATATTTTAGGGGGCAAGGGTGTAGGTTCTCAAGGCGATGGCACTGCCCAATTTATTGTCAAAGATAAAACCAGTCAACAAAAAGTTATCCGAATTATTCAGCGAGACTTTCCCCAAATGCATCCCTTGACGTTAACCATTCATACTAACCTTTAATAGTTTTGAGTTTTAAATTTTAAGTTTAGAGAGTATTGGGGTGAATTTATATGCTTTCACACCAGCGATTGATGATAACGTTACCTCAAACCCATTCTTTCCGAATGTAGGGGCAGGTTTCACTACTATCATTTCCTTGGTACACAGATGTGACTAAACCCGTCCCGACTTGATCCTTCGCTTCGCTAGTGACTCCCTTTTGCCACGGCGATTAAAATCGCTTCTACACAAACAAAGTCCGCTTGACAAGGACTGAGTTATAAGGGGGGAGTGGCTAACCCGAATTTGGCGGGAGCATGTCACTTTTGTAGTGGCGTGGCACACCTTATTTGGTGGATTAGAATTGTAGGGGCGCACGGCGTGCGCCCGGTTTAAACGTCAAATCTATTCCACAATTTTAGCTGTGTAAGTCCAGTAGGTTGGGTTGAGGAACGAAACCCAACAAGCGCGGGTTAGCTTTGATATCGTGTGCTTTCCCTGACATGCCCCCAATTTGGTTTCTTTGCATAGGTCTTCATTCTATGTCAAAGTAAAGAAAAGTTAGAATAGGGAGAACTATTCCGACTATGAAAAAAATGTAAAAAATTACAACAAAACTAATAGAACTATGTCGATTATAACTCGGTTAACCCACCTACCCCGCGTCCGAATACTCATCTTAGTGTTACTGACTTTTGCTTTAACCTTGGGGTTAACAGTCAAATTACCAGTCAAGGTACAAGCACAGTCTGAACCTCCCCCACTTAGCAGCCTGATTCCTGATGAATGGGAAGTTGTACAGGCGACTGATTTACGAGATACTCTTATTGCCATTAATCGAGAGGCTGGAGGAACAAGATGCGGTTGTCTCTCACTTTCCCAAGCTGCTCCTATAACCTTAGTTCCACTATCTGGAATCGGTAAAACAGTAGCTGAGTATCCAACTATCTTTTGGTTTATACCAAAGACAAACGCTTGGGGAATTAAATTTGTGCTATATGATGCCAATGATAAAGAAGTTTACTCCACTCAGTATAAATTTGCTCATTATACGCAAAAAAATTCCTATGGTCATGAATTTGAAATAGTCGAAGGCACTCCCGGTATCATCAGCTTAACGCTTCCTGGCTTAGCTACCCGTCCCCCACTGCTTACTCCCCTAAAGATTGGTCAAAAATATCGTTGGCAGTTACGGATAATATGTAATCCGAATGAGTCCTCAGGTGATAGTTATATAGATGGAGGCATTGAACGAGTCCAATTTAATCCCCTAGATGAACGTTTTCTCGCCCAGGCGACTCTGGAAGAACGTTTGGCTTTCTACGCCAAAGAGCGAATTTGGTACGAGACTGTAGGTACTTTAATAGAACTACTGCGTGAACGTCCCGATGATCAAGATGTAACCAATGCCTGGAACAAATTGCTTAAGTCAGTCGGCTTAGAGTATACTTTTCTATCCGCACATAAATAGCCTAGAACTAAAGTTCTGGCTAAAAGCTAAAACCCGTTAAAACGGGTTCAAAGACTTACCTTGTCAGCTAAAATTAAGTTTGTTATACGAGGATCGCGATATAGCGCGTCTATTATTTGATATTATGTCCGGTCAAACACCCCTAATGAAAACCCATGAAACCCTTGTTATTAAATCATTGCAATTATGGGCAATCGTCAGGACATGATATGAGTTGTACAAATGATTTAGACGCACTGTATTTATCCGAAGTCAGTTCTATTCCATGTAAACAAGATGGATTAGAATTGTAGGGGCGCACCGACGTGCGCCCTTGATTAGACGTGCGCTTTTTATTAGACGTGCGCTTTTTATTACGCGATCGCTCTTTTTTTTAAGGTAGTATGATCACTGTTTACTTGCATGTTCCAACGAGGAAACTTTTATTTAGTCAGCTTTAGCTGACTTTCGCTTTTAGCCAGGGATTTGAATCCCTGGTGATAATCTACCCTTTGGGAACGCTGCGCGAACGCTCTCCCCACAATGGCGGACTGACACAGCTAAAATTATGGCATAGATTTTACGATTAAATCGGGCGCACGTCGGTGCGCCCCTACAATTATAATCCACCAAATTATCTGTGCCACGCCACTACCATTTTCTTTGTTGAAAGTAGTCAAAATGTGAGTTAAAATCTAATGAAATTATTATCTAGAACACCGATTCAATAATCCCTGGTTTAAATTGGGCATTTTTGTGACGGTTAATTTGACTGAACCGATGCTCTATGACTCTTCTGACAACTGCTCTAATTCTCGCAACGCCTGTTGACCCGCACCAACGGCTAATCCCATCACACCGCCAATAGTGGCATATTGATACATGGCATTAGGTCGCTGATCTGCATGATTAATTTCAGCCACCCCGATGCCTAATATCACACCAGCAACGCCAGTGATAACGCTGGAAAAAATAACTCGCTTAATATTCATAGATTTCCCCTAACCTCAAAACTGTAGTCATCTGGGTTCGATATAAAATACTGAAACACCAAAATTGAGTAATTTTACAGTCGATCTAGATTATGAGAAAATTAAGTTTCAGTCTTCCAGGGAACCCAGTTGTCCTCTACTTTTACGTTTATCAAAGCTTAGGGAAACTGGGGTTCTCAAGTCAATTTTTGCAACAAAATTATGGCTTTGTTAACATTGCCTCACGTTTGTTCATAGTTTTTGATTAATTCTGATTGATCACGTTAATGAATACTACCGAATTGTTACTTCAGGTTTCGGCTCAAGCTCCTTCGTCTCTGATGTCTTCTGGTTCTTCCCATTGGAATTAAACAAGCGATCGCTCCCCGACTTGATCACAATATAGAGAATGGGAACCACAAACAGACTCAGGAACGTGGCGACAAACATTCCACCGAAAACAGCCGTCCCTAGCGATTGACGACTTCCTGATCCGGCACCTGTCGCGATCACAAGTGGGAAAATCCCAAACAACGTAGAAATCGCCGTCATTAAAATCGGTCGCAAACGCTGCTGCGCCGCCTCAATCGCGGCTTTCCTCAGCGTCATCCCTTGCTCTCGAAGCTGATTGGCAAATTCCACAATCAGAATCGAGTTCTTACTTGCCAAACCAATCAGCATCACCAACCCAATCTGACAGTACACATCATTAGGCAAACCCCGCAAAGATTGAGCCATGAGCGCCCCCAGAATAGCCAAAGGAACCGCCAATAGAATAATAATCGGGTCGATATAGCTTTCGTATTGAGCCGCCAACACTAAGAAAACAAAGACCAAGCCAAAGCCAAAAATAATCGTGGCTTGACCCCCCGACTGGATTTCCTCCAGAGATAAACCGGACCATTCATAGCCTAATCCCGGCGGTAATACCTGGGCGGCGACTTGTTCCATGGCTTGAATCGCGTCTCCAGAACTGACTCCCGGCGCGGCTGAACCATTAATTTCAATTGACCGGAACAAGTTATAGTGATTAATGGTTTGCGCCCCTGTCGTCGGGGTAACGGTAACCAAATTCCCCAAAGGAATCATCTCATCTCGTTCTGAACGCACATACAGTTGATTAATATCCTCAGGATTTGAGCGGAACTGGGCGTCAGCTTGGACATAAACCCGATAGGTGCGCCGTTCCAGAGTAAAGTCATTCACATAGCGCGAACCCAAATACGTCTGCAACGTCTCAAAGATATCATCAATATCCACCTCCAACGCCTTCGCCCGATCGCGGTTTACCTCAATCTGTAACTGAGGTGTATTGGCTGCATAAGTACTAAACACCGCCTGCAACTGGGGATTCTGATTGCCAGCACCCAGTAATTTCCCCATATTTTCAATCAACGAATCCAAGCTAAAATTACCTCGGCGGTCTTGCAGTTGAAATTGGAACCCGCCGAAACTACCCAATCCGCGAATAGAGGGTGGATTCACAGCAAATACCCTGGCTTCTTTAATCCCAAACAAAGCACCACGGACTTTATTAATAATTGCTTCTGCTGACTGAGACGGATCAGTCCGTTCTGACCAAGGTTTCAACGTCGTAAAAACGATCGCGCTATTCGCCGTATTGCCACTAAACCCAAAACCCCCCACCGCAAACGTAGCCCGCACTTCATCCAAGGGTAAAATAATATTTTCAATCTGCTCAATCACATCATGGGTGTAGTTGAGTGACGAACCCTCTGGTCCTTGGACAATGGTCATAAAATAGCCTTGGTCTTCATCCGGGAGAAACGCCGACGGGACACTTTCGTAAACCCACACCGTTAATGCCAATAAACCAATAAACGCCACAATCACCAGAGTTTTCACGCGAGTCAGGATAATCAGAAATCTCCGATATCGCTGCTGCATTCCCTCTAGGAACCAATTAAATCCATCAAAAAAGTGACCCCAAAACCCGGTCGCCTCTGGCTTTTGCCGCAAGATTAAGCCAGAAAGGGTTGGCGTCAACGTCAGCGCCATAAACGTGGAAACCGCAATTGAAAACGCGATGGTTAAGGCAAATTGTCGATATAAAGCCCCCGTTGTTCCTGGAAAGAATGCCACCGGAATAAATACCGCCATTAACACTAATGACGTGGCAATTACCGCCCCCACCAATTCCCGCATGGAAATAATCGCCGCTTGCCGAGATTTTATCCCCCCCCGTTGAATCTTTGTGGTGATATCTTCGACCACCACAATCGCATCATCCACCACCATCCCCGTGGCTAGGGTCAAACCAAATAGGGTCAAACTGTTTATCGAAAAATCAAAAATCTTGACAAAGGCAAACGTGCCAATGAGAGACACAGGAATCGTAATCGCTGGAATAATTGTGGTGCGCCAATCCTGTAAGAAAACAAAGATAACCAAAACCACCAATCCCACCGCTTGTAGCAGGGTAAACACCACTTCCGAGAGCGACTGATTAACAAAATCTGTGGTGTCAAAGCCAATATCATAGGTCATCCCTGGTGGGAAATCCGCCGCCAGTTTCACCATTTCTGCTTTAACGGCTTTCGCCACATCCAGGGCGTTACTTCCGGGAACGGTAATAATCCCTAACCCGACGGCTTCATTTGCTCGAAATCTCAAGAACGTGCCATAATTTTGCGCCCCCAATTCCACGCGCCCCACGTCTTTGAGTTTAATCAGGGTGCCATCTTCATCTGTGGCTAAAATCAGTTCCTCAAAGTCCGAAACCTTTTGCAGGCGGCTAATTGCCCGCAGGTCAATTTGATATTGCTGTCCCTCTGGCGCTGGGGGTTGACCGATGCGCCCTGCGCCTACCTGGAGATTTTGTTCCCGCAGTGCATCAACGACATCTTGAGCCGTCAGGTTACGACTCGCAAGGCGTTGCGGGTCTAGCCAAAGCCTCATCGCATAAGTACGTTCGCCAAAAATTCGCACATTTCCTACCCCATTAACCCGTTTTAGGGCGTCTACGAGATAAAGGTCAGCGTAGTTACTTAAAAAGAGGTTATCGTACTCGCCATTTTCTGAGTACAGACCAAATCCCATCAGGAAGTTATTAGATTCCTTATTTACCGTGACCCCGGTTTGGAGTACGGATTCTGGCAATTGGGGTTCAGCTAAAGACACGCGATTTTGGACATCAACCGCTGCGATATCCTGATCCTTATTTGCTTCAAAGGTGATATTGATTGAACTGGTGCCATCATTGCTACTGCTTGATGTCATGTAGCGCATCCCATCGACACCGTTAATTGCCCGTTCCAAGATAGTCGTCACCGCATTTTCCACGGTTTGAGCATCGGCACCGTTATAGTTGGCTTGGACACTGACTTGTTTGGGACTAATATCGGGATATTGGGCAACGGGAAGGGTAGGAATACTAATTGCTCCGATTAGTAAGATGATCAGGGAGCAAACAGTGGTAAAGACAGGTCGTTTAATAAAAAATTCGACAAACATTTAAATGGTTAGAAACAATTAAAGTTAACGGTGGGGAGCGTCATTGGTCATTGGTCATTTGTGGTTAGGTTTGTAGGGGTGAATATATGGGGGACTATCTGTTGTCACTGTCACATCAATGCTTCTTCCCAAATGCTTCACCCAAACAGCATTTGGGGGACTATCTGTTGTCACTGTCACATCAATGCTTCTTCCCAAATGCTTCACCCAAACCCGAGAACCCAAAAATAAGGAATAGTTACGAAACACAAAGGACGAATGACAAATGACAAATAACTAAGAATCTGGAATAATCGCAGCGCCATCGGATAAATTGAGGATACCTGAGACAACTATTCTATCTCCGGGTTCAATACCTTCAAGGACTTGGTATTGATTCCCTTGAATATTACCCAATGTCACGGGTCTTTGCTGGGCGATGAGTTCAGGGGCGCCCGGTTTGGCTTCCTCTGGGGGTTGGGCGACAAAGACAAAGGGTTTCCCAGCTAGACGAGATACGGCATTGACGGGAATTAACACACCGGGGCGTTTTTCCCAGATGACTCGTGCATCCACTTTCTGCTGATCGTACAGGCGACCATTTGGATTAGAAAAGGTGGCTTTTGTCAAGAGGGTTTGGGAATCTCTATTCACTTGCGGTGAAATAAAGCTAATCCGCCCGGTAGCAATGGGGGGTTCGGTGGCTGGGGTGCCTTGGTTTCGCAGTTCAACGGGGAGTCCCTGGCGCACCCTCTGGCTTTGCTGTTCGTCAATGGGGATTTCTACATCTAAGGTTTGGTTTTGAGTAATGGTGGTTAGGGTATCACCCACATTTACATAGTCTCCCACTTTGACGGAAATATCCCCAACGACTCCATCAATCGGGGCGACAACGCGATTAAATCGCAACTCCTCTTGCCTAACTTCCACATCCGCCCTCGCACTAGAGAGGTTGGCGGCGACTCTGGCTTCCGTGGCTTGGGCGGCTTGGACTCGTTGTTGTGCCACATTCAGGGCTTCCTTAGAGGCGGCTAAGGCTTGGGCTGCGGCGTCACGGGCGGCGATGGATTGATTGCGATCGCGTGTTTTATCATCTAGTTCTTGTCTAGGTTGAACCCCTTGAGATACTAACTGTTCTGCCCGTTGATAGTTTACCCGCGCCAGTTCTAATTCTGCTTCTCGACTTTGCACTTCAGCCGCTTGACGCCCCACTTCCGCTTTGAGACGAGCAATATCGGCTTGAGCGGCTCTAACTTCGGCTTGTGCATTATTCAGGGTAGCCGTTTGGGCACTCACATCTGCGATCGCACTTCTGAGTTCGGCTTCACTCCGTTCCGGCTTCAGTTGTAAAATTAAAGCGCCAGCTTCTACGCGATCGCCTGATGCAGCCACAATTCGGGTAATTCTACCAGCAGCTTCAGGTCGTAATTCAACCTTTTGTTTTGCCTCTAAGGTACCCACAAACTGAGAACTTTCTTCCAGCGTACTCGGTTGCACCTGTTCCAGTTTCACGGGGACACCCTGAGGTTGCTGGGCGGCTGGGGGTGAGTTGTTTTGCCGTAAAAAATGCCAAGCCGCCCAACCACCACCACCAAACACTAAAACGGTGAATAACAATCCCAGCCATAATTTTGGTGTGGGTGACGATTTTCCCATGGGTTGGTCGGCTTCAGAGATAATGGAATCCGAGGATTCCCACGCTTGGTTGGAAGGGTCAGGGATAGATGTTTGGGAGTCGGAGGATGCCATAGTTGTGTTTTGATGATGGAAATTCTGATTTGACGCAGATGCCGCCAGCCCGGAGGGGTAAACCTGTCCTCACTTTTTTATATTACTTAAGACTTGAACAAAATATATCCTCCAGTCGGGTGTATCAAGCTCTTGAAGCTGGGGAAGGGGTGTAGAGACGTGCCATGGCACGTCTGGAGATAGTAGCTGTTGGCGTTATTTCTGCCTTCTTGCACTAGAACCCATCAACCTTAAAAAGACGATAAAAGGCAATAACAATAACCAAGGGATTGCAAGATCTATCTTCCGCTAGATAGCTATCTCTGGAAAATACCCCTTACGATAAGCATCATCTTGAAATAATCCTTACTTCACCCTAAGGGGGTCAATTAAATGGCTGCTCCCATTGAATTTGCTTTATTTGCTCCTTACAACGAAGGAGTATCATTGATTGGCTCTTTCTCAAATTGGGAAGACATTCCCATGGAGAAAGATGAGCAGGGCTATTTTCGCACATCTGTTGAACTTGAAGATGGTATTTATAAGTACAAATTCCGGGTTCAATCCAAATCTTGGTTTTTTGAACCTGATCAATGGGTAGAGGTCAATGATCCCTACGCTACCGATATTGAAGATCCGACTCAGAATTGCGTCGTGCGGATCAAAGATGGAAAACAAATTGTCGATACTTACGTTTGGATGCATGATGATAAACCATTACCTCCTGACCATGAATTAGTCATCTATGAAATGCATGTCGGTGACTTTTCCGGTGGCGAAGATGATCCTTATCCACGGGGGAATTACCAGCATGTTATTGAAAAGTTAGATTATCTGGTGGAATTGGGAATTAATGCGATTGAGTTAATGCCTATCAAAGAATATCCCGGTGACTACAGTTGGGGGTACAATCCTCGCTATTTCTTTGCTACTGAGTCTAGCTATGGTTCTACAGATGAATTGAAACATCTGATAGACGAATGTCATGGCAAAGGAATTCGGGTAATCATGGACGGGATTTATAACCACTCAGAATCGGAAAGCCCTCTCACCCAAATTGACCACGATTACTGGTATCATAACTCTCCCCGTGACCCGGATAACAACTGGGGACCCGAATTTAACTACGAACATTACGACGAAAATCTAGAGACTTACCCCGCGCGGAAGTTTATCGGTGATGTAGTTCGGTTCTGGATCACTGAATATCATATTGATGGCATTCGCTACGACGCGGCGCGGCAAATGGCAAACTACGACTTTATGCATTGGATTGTCCAAGAGGCTAAAAAAACGGCAGGGGCAAAACCATTTTACAATATTGCCGAATACATCCCCGACAATCCCAGCATCACCAATGTTGATGGACCCATGGATGGTTGCTGGCATGATAGCTTTTACCACACTGTTAAACCTCACATCTGTGGTGAAAGGTTTGAGTTAGAATCCCTTAAGGATGTGATTGATTGTAAGCGTCAAGGCTACCTAGGAACGACTAATGTTGTAAATTACTTGACCAATCACGATCACGAACGCCTGATGGTTGATTTGGCGAATCAGGAAATCTTTGATGAAGAAGCCTTCAAACGGCTCAAGTTAGGAGCTGTTTTTTTAATGACAGCAGTTGGTATTCCTTTGCTGTGGATGGGTGAAGAGTTTGGGGAATATCAACCGAAATCTATCGAATCCAGAAAGATTGATTGGCAACTACTGGGTAATGATCATAATCGCGGGTTGTGGGACTACTATAAGGGGTTAATCGGACTGCGAAAAAACAATAATGCTCTCTATACTGAGAACATTAATTTCTTCTTTGAAGATGCAGATGCCAAAGTTCTAGCGTATGTGCGCTGGAATGATGAAGGCTCCCGTGTTGCTGTCGTTGCCAATTTTTCTGATAATTTCCTCGCTGGATATACTCTTTCCAACTTTCCTGAAAATGGCATTTGGCACGAGTGGACAGGTAACTATGAGGTGGAAGCCAACGATAATAATTTAACCATTGATCTTGGCGGATACGAAGCCAAAGTATTTGTCTGGCAGTAAGGAATCTAATCCGCGATCGCGTCTTTGTCGGGTGGGCATTGCCCACCTTATTTTTATGAATAACATTTAAATTTTTGTCAACATCAAGTAGCAAACCGCAGTTAGCGATCGCCAAAATTCACGCATTCATAACATTCGTAACATTCGTATTCGTAGGGGCGAAGCATTCGCGCCCAGATTTTTCGGTTTGACGGCTAAATTGCCGTCGCGAATGCTTCGCCCGGTCAAACGTCAGACTGAATAGTCTTGAAATATTTTCTCCCAAGCTACATCATTCTTCGTTTTTTCGGTTTCTCCTCGTGAGTTATTCATAATTTTTTACCAAAATTTCATCCACTCTACCTCTTTTACTGGGATTCGAGTTTATCGCTCTAATCGCAGATACTCTAGTTTGGTTGTAGTCACGGTACAAATCGACAATAAAATCCGTGTAAGCATTACTGAGTAAAAATTTACAACCTCGACGGTTCAACTCATCAACTGTTTCTTTTAATCTCCTTTGTTCATCTCGATTAAATTTATTCACATCGTAGCCTGTAAATGAAGCGCTATCAGAAATGGGATCATAAGGTGGATCGAAGTAAATAAAATCTCCTTTATTTGCTCCTTGAACAGCGTCTTTAAAATCTAGATTTAACAGTTCTATTTGGTTGGTGTTCAAATATTGGCTGACCGCTTTTAACACAGCTTCTTCTAAAATATTAGGTTTTTTGTATCTACCAAAAGGCACATTAAACTGACCTTGAGAATTCACTCTAAATAAACCATTGTAACAGGTCTTGTTCAAAAATATAATTCTTGAAGCTCGCTCGACTGAAGTCTTATTTTCAAAACTTTGATCACGATCCCAATCTCTAACCGCATAATAGTAATTTTTTTCATTTTCATGATTATCTAAATCATTAATGAGTTCATCTAACGAGTCTCTGATCACTTTATAACAATTCATCAGTTCGGCATTACAATCATTGATCACAGCTTTTTTGGGTTGCAGGGCAAAAAGGAGCGCTCCTCCACCCACAAAAGGCTCATAGTAGGTATGCCGATTTAGATCGTAATTCTTAGGTAAATGGTTTTCTCGAATTACTGGAACTAGCTGTCTTTTCCCTCCCGCCCACTTTAAGAAAGGTTTTACTAGGTTTTTTGATTTATTTTTTCCCTTATTTGTCGATGCCATTTTTTGCAGTCCACAACCAATAATCTCTAACAGTACATATTGTACCCTAAATGGGCATATTATAATTGTTAATTTAATGAGCTTGAAATACTTTATCAACGAAATATATCTCGCCATAAATCTTTAATTTACACCCCTTGCCAATACTGCCAATTTAATCTACATTCTTCTTCAGCAAATTCTCCAGAAAGGCTAACTTATACTATTGTCCCTATAGTATTGACTTGATTTACTGTTTTAAACTTATCTTCTCTGGAAAGAGAATTTATGCCATAGAAGATAGTTGCCAACAGCCAAGCATCAAGTCTTTTAGCTAAATCGAGCGCCCAGGTGTGTCTCTACACTCAAAACTATTTAACTCAAGGGCGGGTTTTGAGGTAACATTATCATCAATAGCTAGCGCCAAATCAGCCGATCAAAACTATGCCCGAAAAGCTAAGGGTAAAGTCGGGGCGGGTTTAATCGCATTTGGGTAAGCCCAGAAACGATAGTCGTCAAACCCGCCCCTACAGATTCAAAACCCAAAACTCAAAACTCTTAAACTGATGTCTCAACTTCCTCCACTCAATACCGAAACCCTTTGGCAAATCTTGAATGAAGAACTGGATGATGATACCGTAAATCAACTCGTCTGGCACTATTTGGGTTATCGTTATGACCAAAAAACGAACCAATGGAATTGTACCAATGTACCTCCGGAATGGCAACAGGACTATCCGGAACCGCCTAACTTTATCGAGAGTCGTCTCGCCACAGTTAAACTAACTCGTTCGATTCCCAAGGAAAATAAACAGTTATTGAAAGAACAGTTAGGATTTAAAGGCTATAAAATCGGCGAATTTGGTCCGAGACAGACACGTCGAGCCACCGCTGCAAATTGGCTGTTAAGTTACATGAAAGATACGGGATTGAGCCAAGAGTGAATTTACTGAGCACGAATAGCATCACCAGCTTAATATTAACCAACCTTGGGCAATGGTTTAGCGATCGCATCCTCCTGAATGTTCCCGTCAGCGAGGGTGAGGGGAATGTAGCAGAACTTGTCAGTTTCCTGATTATTCTGTTATTAGTCGCCACAGGAGTGGCTTTGATTTCGCGCCGATTCCGTATCCCTTACATTACGGGCTTAGTGTTAGCCGGATTAGCGATTACGGAACTCTTACCCAGTCGCGTCGGGTTGGATTCGGCGCTGATTTTTAATCTCTTTTTACCGATTCTCCTGTTTGAAGCCGCAATTAATACCGATATTTCTCGCCTCCGCAGCACGATTAAACCCATTGTTTTTCTCGCCGGACCTGGTGTTTTACTCTGTGCGGGGATTACCTCAGTTTTATTGAAATTTGAGTTAGGTATAGATTGGATACCCGCTGCACTGGTAGGTGTAATTTTATCCATTACCGATACTGCTTTAGTCATTGCTGTCTTTAAAGAGGTTTCGGTTCCCCACCGATTGGTTACTCTAGTTGAGGGAGAAAGCCTGCTCAACGATGATGTCGCGTTAGTCTTATTTAGTCTAATTTTGACAATTCATGAAACGGGAGCATTATCGGCGCTGGATGTCGTTCAAGAATTTTTATTCGTACTCATTGGTGGTGCTTTAGTTGGCGCGGCGTTGGGATATCTGAGTATTGGGTTATTGAGCAAAACTGAAGATCCCTTGGGGGGAATTTTACTCACCGTGGCTCTGGCTTTAGGCGCATTCCAAACGGGACAGGTTTTGCATGTGTCGGGTGTAGTTGCTGTGGTAATAGCGGGACTCATTGTGGGCAACTTTGAACATTCACAGGTGACATCCGCCTCGAATCAAGTTACTTTATTTAGCTTCTGGGAATATGCCGGATTTGGCGTTAATACGTTTATTTTCTTACTGATTGGCTTAGAGATAAACGTAATTACCCTGTGGCAAACTTTACCCGCTGTTTTTTTAGCCTTAATTGCTTATCAAGTTGGGCGAATGTTGACTGTTTATCCCTTGCTATCCTGGGTGCGTTTTTTTGATAAACCAATTCCAGTACGTTGGCGACATATCCTCTTTGCCGGTAATATTAAAGGCTCACTCTCCACCGCCCTAGCCTTGAGTCTACCTGCTGATTTGCCGGGACGAGAAACTCTGATTGCGATCGTTTTAGGCATTGTTTTAATTTCTTTGGTGGGACAGGGGCTAAGTTTACGTTGGGTGGTACGGCGTTTGAAGTTATCTTATCGTTCAGAATCCTATCAGCAAATTGAAGAATTGCAAGCTCAATTGATGACGGCTAAAGCGGCACAAGATGAATTAGACAGTCTCCTGAAAACTGGGGTATTACCGAAATCGATTTATGAAGAAATGCGAGCCTCCTATCAACTGCGAGTCGCCACGGCTGATAGAACCTTGCGGGAAATCTATAATCAGCGTTCAGAAGACTCACCAGAAAATCGGCGCGATCGCACGAAATTAGAAGCGATTCGTCGGCAATTACTCTTAGCAGAAAAAGGAGCGTTAACAGACGCCCTGCGGAAGCGGATTCTATCGGAAGCTGTGGTGCAAGAGCGGATTAAAAAGATTGATGAGCAGTTGTTAAAGCTAGAAGATGATTAGTGCAGCACGAAACTGTAGGGGCGGGTTTAGAGGCAAACGTAATACATCTAACGGATAACTGTACAACAAAACCCGCCCTTATCCTGGTTAATAATTGCCTCTCGCGGATTCAATGACCGGCATTCAACAGGGTTTCAGCGGTGAGGTTCAGTTCGGGAAACGTAGGTGAGACAATTTGACTATCTCCCTGAAATATGCCCACCTCCTGGTAAACTTGATCCTGTAGGGTTAGCACGACCGCGCATTCAACTTGAGGGTCTACAATCCAATATTCAGGAATACCCAAATCTTCGTACTGTCGCCGCTTGGCAATGTAGTCGCGATCGCGCTGGAGTTCACCCGGACTCACGACTTCAATGACAAGCAGTGGGGGAAGCATAGATAGCCGGATTGTATTGCGGCGCTGTAGTTGTGCAATATGTTCTTCTCGAATAATTGTTAAGTCTGGATAGCGATTTCTGGGTTCTCCGCGCACTTCCAGTTCTAATCCTTGACTTCTCACGCGCAAGTAACCAACGAGGGGAACAAACTGTAAGAGTAAAAAGGTGGCAATGCTAACGTTTTCTCCGGATTCGGGTGGCACTTCGATCAGCTTTCCGTTGTACAATTCATAGAACTTGTCTGTCCCGTCATTATAGGACAAATAGTCGTCAAAGCTGGAAAATCTGAGTTGGGCTTGAGTCATATCATGTCCGGTGGAATACTTACACTATCGGTGGAGACAAGGCAGAAGGCTTTCAGAAGGCAGAGGGCAGAGGGCTCCAAGGGAAGGAGGAAGGTTGCAAGGTACAAGGGAATAATAACTGTTTGGGCGGACATGATATCATTCCCCATTCTATTCGAGCGGCGCAAGTTTAGAACCAACCCCTAAAAAATTGATGACTTGGTGCAACAGTTCCGCTTTTGTCACCACAAGTATCGTTGATCCTTGTTCGAGCACCGTATTACCATTGGGAATCACTAAATCTGCATGGGGATGAGGTTGATAGCCAATAATTAAAGAACCGACAGGAAACCGAGAATCCTGAATCACTTGAGTCACAGTACGCCCCGTTACATCCGACTCTCCAGGTATCCCAAGTTTAAATACTTCCACTTGACCCTGTTTATAGTGCATAATCGATTCCACTTCCGGATATTCTATCGCGTTGACCATGCGATTGACAGCTAAGTCAACGGTGCTAATGATATGATGAGCGCCCGCAATGCGTAGAGGCTCTTTAAAATCCCGTTGGCGGATGCGAGTAATAATATGGGGAACACCATAGTGTTTAGCCAGAGTAACCATTGCTAGATTCAAAGCATCATCTCGCAGCACCGCCGCCATTGCATTGGCTTTGCGAATCCCAGCTTCGAGTAGCACTTGGGTAGTGACGGCGCTCCCTTCAAATGCCATAACCCCCACTTGTTCGCGAGCATACCGACAAGCTGTAGGATCTGTATCAATAATCGCGATCGTATGTCCTAATTCTACTAACTGCTGGGCTAAACTCAACCCCACTAATCCCGCGCCGCCGATTAATACGTACATTATTCGTTTGTCATTAGTCCTTTGTCATTTGCTCCCCCTGCTCCCCCATCTTCCAGACGCGCCATGGCGCGTCTCTACACTCTTAGCGGATGACAGAGGCTAACTAAAAATGGTACAACATCTTAGTTTAAATAAACGGGATAATTAAGTGAGGAAGCGGAATGTACATTATCCAGGTTGCCTCTGAATGCGCCCCTGTAATCAAAGCCGGAGGCTTAGGGGATGTGGTATATGGTCTAAGCCGGGAGTTAGAGATTCAGGGACATTGCGTCGAGCTGATTCTGCCCAAATACGACAACATGCGCTATGACCACATCTGGGGACTCCATGATGCTTATATTAATCTATGGGTACCCTGGTATGGTGCAGCGATTCACTGTTCCGTCTATTGTGGTTGGGTGCATGGACGAGTCTGTTTCTTTATCGAACCCCATTCCCAAGATAATTTCTTCAATCGGGGCTGCTACTACGGTTGTGATGACGATAACATGCGGTTTGCTTTCTTTTGTAAAGCCACTTTAGAGTTTCTACTGCAGAGTAATAAACGTCCTGATGTCATCCACTGTCACGATTGGCAGACGGGTTTACTCCCAGTCATGCTCTTTGAGATCTACAAATATCATGGCATGGGGAATCAACGGGTATGCTACACCATTCACAACTTTAAGCACCAAGGAATGGGGGGAAATGAGATTCTTAGGGCAACCGGGTTGAATCAGGAAGCCTATTATTTTCAGGATGATCGCTTGAAAGATAATTTTAATCCCTTTGCCATAAACTTTATGAAAGGCGGTATTGTGTACTCTAATGCCGTTACAACTGTTTCTCCTCATCATGCCTGGGAAGCTCGTTTCACGCCCATAGGATGTGGGTTAGGTCATATCTTACATTTGCATCAGGATAAGTTTACCGGGATTCTCAACGGCATTAACGATGATTTTTGGAATCCGGAACAAGACCGCTATATTCCCTATCCCTACGCCCCAGATACCTTTGAAGACAAAGCGAAAAATAAAAAAGCGTTACGGGAACAGCTACTGCTACAGGATGTCGATAAACCGATTGTGGCATTTATTGGTCGTTTAGATGATCAAAAAGGAGTTCATCTCGTCCATCACGCCATCTACTATTCACTCCACAAGGGCGCTCAATTCGTTTTATTAGGTTCAGCAACAGCGGCGGCAATTAATTCCTGGTTCTGGCACGAGAAATACTACTTAAATGATAATCCTGATGTCCATTTGGAGCTGGGCTTTAATGAAGAATTATCTCATTTGATTTATGCCGGATCAGATTTTATTCTGGTGCCTAGTAATTACGAACCCTGCGGACTGACTCAGATCATTGGCTTAAAGTATGGAACCGTACCAATTGTGCGGAGCGTGGGGGGACTGGTAAATACGGTGTTTGACCGAGATCACGACCCGAATCACCCCATGGAAAAACGCAATGGGTATGTATTCAGTCACACCGATTATTATGCGTTAGAATCCGCGATGGATCGGGCGTTGGGATTGTGGTATGACTATCCTGAAGAGTTCCGTAAATTGGCACTTCAAGGTATGGCGTATGATTACTCCTGGAGTACTTCGGTATCTAAGTATGTGAAAATTTATGAGATGATCCGACATCAATAGGGGTTGCTGAATCAGTGGTGAGGTGAGGGGGAGATGAGGGAGATAGCGGATTGCCAATTAGTCTGGTAAAACTGGGGTGTGGCGATGGATAAATTAAAAGAAAAAGAAAGCGCTATATCACCGATTGAATCGTCTCCAGACATCAAAGAGATGCGTAATATTGATGTTAACTAAAACCCCTCACCCCCAGCCCCTCTCCCGTGCAAAAAAAGCGAAGCATCCTTAGTCCTCCCCCCTCCTCGTAGGGGGGAACGAGGGGGGTTGGGAGAGGGGAGCAAAACAGTAATGGTTCCCCTTCTCCCTTCCCCCCTTTAAAAGGGGGGTTAGGGGGGATGGAGAAGGGGTTAGGGGATGTGAATACTTTGAGTTAGGACAGTTTGAACAAGCGATCGCATCTTGGGACAAAATCATTCAAATCAAACCTGATTACTACAAAGCTTGGTTCAACCGGGGTTTGGCGCTGTTTCAATTAGGAGAACATAAAGAAGCGATCGCCAATTACTATGAACAAGGCAAGTACCAGCGCAATTACCGCCACTATTGGCATAAAGCCGTAACCGAATATCACCAAGCCTTGATTACCCTCACCCCAAACGCTTATCCTGAACAGCATTTAGAGGTTCTCCAAGACTTAATTCGCGTCTTATTGAGCTTAAACCAAGAAACAGAAGCCAAGAAATGGCGCAACCAAGGCTTAAAGGTATTCCAGACGCTATTAAATAGTCAAAAATCCACAGTCCAGAAACGCCAACTCCTAGCTAAATTTATCCCCTTCTCCCAAATGCGGGTCGATGTTTTAGTCGAAGAAGGTGAACCTATCTCGGCATTAAAAGCCGTCGAGATGAATAAGAATCTCTATCTCACCTGGATACTTGATGCCCGAAAGGAAACCACGCTTAGTCCCAATTATCGCCAGATTAAATCCCTCGCTAATTCCACAACCGCGATTGTTTATTGGCATCTGAGTCCAAATGCCCTGACTACATTTATTATTAAACACAATAGCGAAAATCCGATTATTATTGATGCGCCTCTCTCCGCGTCGGGGGAAGTCAGGGGGATTAAACCCTTAGAGGATTGGATTAAAACCTGGGATGAATGTTATCAGGATTATCGGAAGAATCCCCCCCAGCCCCCCGTGCAAAAAAAGCGAAGCATCCCCTGGCTTCCCCCTTTTGAAGGGGGACGGGAGGGGGATCTCCAAAGGGGGGAGCAAGAGCAACGATCCTTTGAAAAGGGGGAGCCAGATTTGGGGAAATCTTGGCAGGATAATTTGCCTAACTTACTCGAAGAATTACAGCATATCCTCAATATTCCCGCCATTTTAACTCAACTGAATCCCGAATCCATCACCAATCCCAGTGCTCACATTCACAATTTAATTCTGATTCCCCACCGCGACTTACACCGCTTTCCTATCCATGCATTATTTCCCGATACCTTCACGATTACCTATCTCCCCAGCGCCCAAAGCAGCAAGAAAAACCATATAAACATCCCTATTATTGGGCGGCGTTTACGATTACAGGCGTTCCACCGGATAACCAACAATCCCCGTAGGGGCGCACCGACGTGCGCTCTTTACCAACCTGCGCCTAATTTAACCGCAAACTAGCGATGGTGCGTTATGCTTCGCTAACGCACCCTACGATTTTGCTTGTTGGCGAGTATCAAAGGCTCGTTGATGAGGATCAGACACTCGTTGATGAGGATCAGACACTCGTTGATGAGCATTAAACACTCGTTGATGAGCATTAAACACTCGTTGATGAGTATCAAACACTCGTTGATGAGTATCAAACACTCGTTGGCGAGTATCAAACACTCGTTGATGAGTATCAAACACTCGTTGATGAGCATTAAACACTCGTTGGCGAGTATTAAACACTCGTTGATGAGTATCAAACACTCGTTGATGAGTATCAAAGGCTCATTCACCATGGGTGGGCGCACATCGGTAAGATGAGGGCGCACATCGGTAAGATGAGGGCGCACATCGGTAAGATGAGGGCGCACATCGGTAAGATGAGGGCGCACGCCGGTAAGATGAGGGCGCACGCCGGTAAGATGAGGGCGCACATCGGTAAGATGAGGGCGCACGCCGGTAAGATGAGGGCGCACATCGGTAAGATGAGGGCGCACATCGGTAAGATGAGGGCGCACATCGGTAAGATGAGGGCGCACATCGGTAAGATGAGGGCGCACATCGGTAAGATGAGGGCGCACATCGGTAAGATGAGGGCGCACGCCGTGCGCCCCTACGGTTCAACGATTCATATTTCCCTATCTCAATGCTGAATAGCCAAATGGGATGAGAGAATAAGATAAGGTGTATGGAGAATGTTACCGAT
>NZ_JAVJZI010000252.1:0-39866 GCF_040223135.1 Coleofasciculus sp. G3-WIS-01 | reverse complement strand
TAGTCACTAGACTGTCAGACCGCTTCGCTTGATTTCCCGTGCCTGCCACTCGCCACTAAAGTGAGTCCAAGATTGTAGGATAATAAAAGCGAGGGCAGGCATCCGCTTTGCCGGGAAATCACTGCCAGTCTTAAATTGAGCCTATACTACAAAATCATACTACATTACAACTTAGGGATTCACGGTATGTGGCGCAATGATGAGAGTAGAGACGTTGCATGCAACGTCTCTACTTTTCGGTTGCTCGCGCCCGCCCCGACGCAGGTTTCTGGAATACCAGTCCAGTAATCAAAGCATCCATTTCTAATGTGTAAATACACCAGCGTGAAGTGCTATAGTATAGATTGAGATACCTGTATTCGCCCCATCCCCTGGTTGCACATTGCCTAAATCACGGCGTCCTTCATAATGTTTGGTAAAGTATTTGGGTCCACCAAACTCATTAATTGGCTTAAACCCGTTAGTTTCTACCCGCACTGTTGCCAGTAAACCAATCAGCACCTGCTTATCCAAGATTTCATAGTTTTGCAGCGCCTCCAATACCCCAGGTAAATATTTCTGGCAATCCGATAGCGGACAATCCATAATTTTTGCCGCTTGTTCCGGTGTAATCAGTTGCGGTACAGCCGGTTTGGCAGGCTCACTGCTCCCTTTACCGTTTGAAGATTCTTGCTTTTTCGGTTCTTCCGGTTCTTCTTCTTCAAACCAAGCCATCGCGGCGGCGCCTAAAGTAGGCAAATCCTCTAAAGTAACCGAAGGGATTGGCTGGACGTCTTCCTCATTGGTTGCATCCGGTTCCGGCGGCGCTGAAAATTCACGTTGCAAAAGCTTCTGCTCTTCCTCCCAGCGGCGTTTTTCCGCTTCCCGCCGCAATTGCGCCTGATACTCCATTTGCTATACCTTGATCTGCAAGAGTCTCTACGACAAGGGTGGGATTAAGACAGTATCAAATGACCCAACGAAGTGATTGATTTTAAGTAACAAACGCTTCAGACAAGACTTAAACCAGGTCAGCAGCAAATGTCTCAATCAACTCATTTTTATTATGTCATAACAACTCTTGGATTGGCAGCAATTCCCTGATTATACATACTCTAAAACCTGGAGTTTAACCGCGTCAATACCAACGCTTATTCCTACCTTATCTGGAGTTAATTTATTCTGGCAATACATCGGGCGGTAAAGAAAGCATCTGCCCAATCAGAGGAGCCAGTGCTGCTGCACCTTTACTCATCTCAATAGTGTGCAAAAGTCCCGATGCTACTAAATCTATAGCTCGCTCATCCGTTACCTCTCCCTGCAACGCGGCTGCCAATTTATCCGCCGTTCGTCCACTCCCGGCTAAGACAATCGCAGGTCGCTTGGCTTTCACACTTTGCGCCACATCCTGCCAGGTAATCTCGCCGCCATTCACAACAATCGTAACCGAGGGTAAACCTTTTGCTAAATAACTACCAATCTGAGATAACCAGGGTGATTCATCTCCCCAATTGCCGCCTGGAACTAATACAAAGTGCGTGTGATTGGGTTCTAGCATCGCCGCATCATCCTTCACACTCTTAACACCAGGCAGGATAACTGTACCAATGGCGGCGACACCAATTAAGGGGAATGTTGCACGAATTCTTGTCCGCGCTTGACCAATAAATTGCATAATCCCCGCATCCGTACCCCCATCCACAACTGCCATTCCCAGTTGTTCAGCCAGAGGCGCAATCACTTCGATAAAAAGATGTCGCAAATCATTTTTGTCAGACTCACTAATCTTACTCGCCCCACCCACGAGGGCTAGGGTAGGGCGGGGTTGGTCAAGACCGAGCTGGTGCAACGCCGTCCTCAAGGCAGTAAAACTGTGGACTTGAACAACATGGGCTGTGAGGTTATTGTTAAAAGTCAAAGTATTGGTGTTTCCCATTTAACTAAATCTAGGGAGAGAATATTCCAACCATCAGTTTAACCGTGCCGCGAGGGCAATGGTCTGAGGATTAAGCCACGTCAATCATGATGATCAATAAGGATGGGTTACTCCGGTGAACTTGGCAACCCTACCTTTACGGCTTTTCCCTCTATTTAGTATTCCCAATTGTTTGGTTATTTCACAAACAAGTTGCACTCATTTTTTGAATTAATTAATATCCGTCCCGGTGGGGCGGCGATGAGTGTTTTCTCCATACTCGCGATCACCACCGCCAAAAATGTGGCGATCGCACTCCGGATTAGCACCACTAAGCTAACATTTAGTTTATAGGAATCACACCTTGACAGAGTAAATAGAATATGTTTCGGAGGGCGGGTTTAGTCAAGTTATCAGTTTTTGCCCAACGTTATCCGTAAAACCCGCCCCTACAAAAATTGCCTGTGTCGCACCAATTGTGCCGCTAATTGAATCGCTGCTTTCATACTTGTAGCATTGGCTATTCCCTGACCTGCAATATCATAAGCCGTACCGTGATCCGGAGACGTTCGCACAAAAGGTAGACCAATCGTTGTGTTAATCGCACGGTCAAATGCCATGAGTTTAACCGGAATTAAGCCTTGGTCATGGTAAAGTGCCAAATAAGCATCGGGGAGATTGGGAATTTCTGGATTATCGTACCAGGCTTGACCCGCTTTGACCCAAAGGGTATCGGGTGGTACAGGTCCATCCAATTGCAGCTGAGGACGTTGCTGTCGTTCCTGTTCTAGCCAGGGAATCAACCAGTCTTTTTCTTCACTTCCTAGCTGTCCCTGTTCGCCACTGTGGGGATTTAACCCAGAAATTGCAATGCGCGGGGTTTCTATACCAAAATCCCAGCGTAAGCACTCCACCAGTAAATCCAGTTTAGACCTCATCAAGTCTGGGGTTAAGGTATGGGGGACTTGATGCAAGGGAATATGGGTTGTGGCTAAGAGTGTCCGCAATAGCCACCCGGTATGAGGCGATCGCGCCACGAATACCATACCGAATCGCTGCACACCAGCAGATTCTGCCAGGACTTCGGTTTGACCCGGATACTCATGTCCGGCGGCTTTCCAGAATGACTTGGCAATTGGCGCGGTGACAATCCCCTGAAACTCACCCGCTAAGGTTTGCGCGATCGCACTCTGGAGGTAAGCAAAAGAAGCACCACCACTCACCGCATTTCCCAACCCCGGAGTAATTTGATCTTCTTTTGAGGTGTCTAGGGGAATATCTAAAATGGATAGGGTATCCGGTTCAGCTAGAGGCGTGGTCGGATTCAACTGTTGCCGTAGTTGATTATACGCCGTCTGTAACAAAGAGCGACTGCCAATGACAGTTATTTCAGCATCCTGAGTAATCTCCTCATCCGCCAACGCCTTGAGCACCACCTCTGGACCTATTCCAGCCGGATCACCCAAGGTTACCGCTAAGCGGGGACGCTCTAGGGGTTGACGCATCGGTTGTGTAAACAAATGTTTCTCAGTTTTCATTTTGGATTTGAACCCAATCACGATAATCTTAAACTTAGAGCCTGCTAAAGCGATCGCAAGAGGAGATAAGACATGAGCGCTGAAATTTTTAATGCTGCCGTACTATCCTTTACCCTAATTCTCGTGGGTATGGGTTTGGGCTTTTTGTTACTCAAAATCCAAGGCGGCGAAGGGTAACTTTATGGGGAAGCTGGGGGAGCTTGTCGAGACGTGACTCCCCCAAAACCAGCTTCCCTCGCAGGTCGTCAAGGGTCACGCACCATGCCCTTGAAGGTCGTGAAGGGTGAAAACTTGCTTATATTTGAGCATCATTGAAGCCTTTCTGATAGAATCTTATAGAAACGTTAAGTTTACAGGCAAAAAGTTTATAAATGAACTTGTTGGTCGTCGGTGCAACAGGCACTTTAGGAAGACAGGTGGTTCGTCGGGCGCTGGATCAGGGTCATCAGGTACGCTGTATGGTTCGCAGCCCTAGGAAAGCCACGTTTTTAAAAGAATGGGGAGCCGAAGTGGTTCAAGGGGATCTGTGTGAACCACAGACGTTACCACCTGCTCTTGAAGGCATAACTGCCATTATAGATGCAGCAACCTCTAGACCAACAGGACCTCTAACCATTAAACAGGTAGACTGGGATGGCAAAGTGGCGCTGATTCAAGCGGCTGTGGCGGCGGGAGTGGAACGCTTTGTCTTTTTCTCAATTCTCAATTGTGAAAAATTTCCCCGTGTGCCGCTGATGGAAATTAAGCGGTGTACTGAAGTATTTCTGGCGGAATCGGGATTGAACTACACTATCTTGCAACCCGCCGGCTTTATGCAAGGACTGATTATGCAGTATGCTGTGCCAATCTTAGAAGGACAAGCGGTTTGGATTACGGGGGAAGCGGCGCCCACCGGTTATATGGATACTCAGGATATTGCTAAATTTGCGGTTCGCGCTCTTGAGGTTCCGGAAACGGGACATAAAACCTTTCCAGTTGTGGGAACACGGGCGTGGCGAGCTGATGAGATTATTAATCTATGTGAGCGCTTGTCTGGTAAGGATGCCAGAATTGCCCGACTCCCGCTTAATTTCTTGCGGGCAATGCGCCAGATTACCCGATTTTTCCAGTGGGGTTGGAATATCGCAGATCGATTGGCATTCACGGAGGTGATAGCCACGGGGAAACCGATGACGGCTTCAATGGATGAGGTTTATCCGGTTTTTGGTCTTGATCCGAAAGAAATAACCACCTTGGAAGCCTATCTGCAAGAGTACTTTAGCCGAATTATGAAGAAGCTTAGGGAAATTGATTACGAGAAGAGCAAAGCGAAGAAGAAGAAGAAGAAGACGCCGATGAAACAACCTTAAGTTCTGATGGGTGATGGGGCTGACTTTTCTTATGATCGGGAAAACCTCTCTGGAAAACCTCTCTCCATCCCCCCTAGCCCCTATCCCCCTAGCCCCCATCCCCCCATCCCCCCATCCCCCATCCCCCCATCCCCCCTTTGAAAGGGGGGTATAAAGAAAGGGGGGTATAAAGAAAGGGGGGTATAAAGAAAGGGGGGTATAAAGGGGGGTTAGAGAGAGAAGGCTTTGAATTCTCCCCCTCTCCCAGATGTAACTAAACTCGCCCTGACTGAGTGCAAGAGTGTTGACTCTTCAGTTTATTCGAGGGCATGGCGCGTGATTGTGTAGGGGCGGGTTTCACGACTATCGTTTTTGAACGCACCCAGATGTAACTCGCACCCGCCCTGAGTGAATGTAAACGTTTTAATTGACACAGATTGTCGCTTTTTGGTATAAGCTTTTTCGTCAAGGGGGTCTAAGTTGAGCGAGCAAGTTTTATCCAAATGGCTACAACGAAGATAATTATGTATGACACGGACTGGTGAATGTGGGCAAAGCAGGGATTATCTATAACGACTATAAACCTGTAGCTTGTCGGGTAGCACAGGAGCTACAAGAGCAGCTAATGGCTGCGGGTTGGGACGTATATATGGCAACGGGTGTTGGCGGACTTTTAGGCTATTCCCGTCCCGATTCTCCAGTGTGTCATACACCCATAGATAAGCTGGCGGCGCCTGGATTTGATGAGACGATGGCGTTTGCGATCGTTCTGGGCGGAGACGGTACAGTGATGGCGGCGTTTCGTCAAGTGGCGCCCTTTGGGATTCCGTTGCTGGCGATTAATACCGGTCACATGGGATTCCTCACCGAGGCTTACCTAAATCAACTTCCCCAGGCGATGGAACAGGTGATGGCGGGGGAGTATGAGATTGAAGAACGAACCATGCTGTTGGTGCGGGTGGTGCGGGATGAATGTATGTGGTGGGAAGCCCTGTGTTTGAATGAGATGGTATTACACCGGGAACCTTTGACCTGTATGTGCCATTTTGAGGTGCAAATTGGGCGTCATTCTCCTGTGGATATTGCTGCAGATGGGGTGATTATTTCGACTCCGACGGGTTCAACGGCTTATTCCCTGAGTGCGGGGGGAACGGTGGTAACTCCTGGGGTGCCGGTGTTGCAGTTGATGCCGATTTGTCCTCATTCTTTGGCGTCGAGAGCGTTAGTGTTTGCGGATACGGAACAGGTGAAGGTGTTTCCGGCGACGCCGAATCAGTTGGTGATGGTGGTGGATGGGAATGCGGGCTGTTATGTGTTACCGGAGGATCACGTACAGGTTGAGCGATCGCGCTATTCGGCTCGATTTATTCGCTTGCAACCGCCAGAGTTTTTCCGGGTGTTGCGTGAGAAGTTGGGTTGGGGATTACCTCACATTGCGAAACCGACATCGGTTGAGTTACCTTGATATTCAGCTTGTAGTCGGCGCTTTAGCGCTGCTAAGAGGACTAAAGTCCTCACTACTAACCAAGAGGGCATCGGCGGCGAACCTCTGCGGGATAATTCCATTTTCTGGGCTTGAATCCGAGAAGGGGTAGGTGTTTTCAGGGGCTGTGGTAATTTTTCGGCTGTGTCCCTTATGGGGTCTGGGTTTGAGGACATTACCCCGAAAATGAGGTTCTCGGAAATCTTGAAAGGCTTACTGGGAGTGGGTTTTGGAGTTTTTTTTTAAGATGCCTCTTGTCTGTCGAAGTCGGAAATGGTATATTAGATGGAGTCTCTCGGAACTGAACCTTGAAAACTATATACAGCAAGCGTTTCAGAGGTCGGCAGTCGAAATCCTCTATAATCCCTATCAGGGATTGAAACGGCGCAAAAGATTTGTCTATGGCTGAAAAGCTAGAAAAGTCGAAATCCTCTATAATCCCTATCAGGGATTGAAACTTTTTAATGACTCGGAACATCTCCCACCAAAGCTGCGATCGCGTCGAAATCCTCTATAATCCCTATCAGGGATTGAAACAAACGAGTACGACTACAACCTTATGGCCCAAGAAGGTCGAAATCCTCTATAATCCCTATCAGGGATTGAAACGCAAACTTAGGAAACGCGCTAAACGCGGCCAATGCTGGGGCGAGTCGAAATCCTCTATAATCCCTATCAGGGATTGAAACAAGACATTGGCTGAAGGACAAAAAATGGAATCATTATCGTCGAAATCCTCTATAATCCCTATCAGGGATTGAAACTTCTCAAGGGAATTCCCTGGGAGGGGTTCCCCGTGTCGAAATCCTCTATAATCCCTATCAGGGATTGAAACATCCAGTTCGCGACTGAATTCTTCTCGTAGTCCTTCAAGTCGAAATCCTCTATAATCCCTATCAGGGATTGAAACCCGAAGTAATACCTGACAATGGGGCGGCAATTCTTGTCGAAATCCTCTATAATCCCTATCAGGGATTGAAACGCCCGAACCGGACTGATCTGAGCCGCAATCATTGTCGAAATCCTCTATAATCCCTATCAGGGATTGAAACGAGGTCTATGATGCCGATGCGTCGCGAACTTTGCGGTCGAAATCCTCTATAATCCCTATCAGGGATTGAAACGGTATAACTGCAGACGTCCTTCCCTTTCTTAACCACAGTCGAAATCCTCTATAATCCCTATCAGGGATTGAAACTTTCGCTTGATTTCATTGGGATTTATCCAATAATACGCCTTTAGGTCGAAATCCTCTATAATCCCTATCAGGGATTGAAACAGGATAGGTATCTTACTGGGCAGGAACGGGGAAGTCGAAATCCTCTATAATCCCTATCAGGGATTGAAACAAAGCACGACCCCGGAGATTTTTACTCGATTTTAGTCGAAATCCTCTATAATCCCTATCAGGGATTGAAACTTATATCCCGTGGCAAAAAATCAGGGAAAGGCTGGGTCGAAATCCTCTATAATCCCTATCAGGGATTGAAACCTAGTGAGAAAACATTTAAGACAAGATTAACTCCCGTCGAAATCCTCTATAATCCCTATCAGGGATTGAAACGGGGCTTTGGAAACCGAGCGATCTACTGATAGACCGTCGAAATCCTCTATAATCCCTATCAGGGATTGAAACATTGCAGCGGAGGTCGACGACGACGATATCCCTTGTCGAAATCCTCTATAATCCCTATCAGGGATTGAAACTTTAAGGTAAGCCCAGCTATCATTTGGCACTCGTCGAAATCCTCTATAATCCCTATCAGGGATTGAAACAATGAAAGAACTGTTCGGAGCCACGAACGGGGAGTCGAAATCCTCTATAATCCCTATCAGGGATTGAAACAAAGTGTAGGGCATCAGATAAGGATAGAACCGTCGGGTCGAAATCCTCTATAATCCCTATCAGGGATTGAAACGGTAGAACAAGGGGGAGCAGGGAGTCAAGATAAGGGTCGAAATCCTCTATAATCCCTATCAGGGATTGAAACATGGGGGATTGCATCAGGGAATACCGGCGCTCCGGTATGTCGAAATCCTCTATAATCCCTATCAGGGATTGAAACTAATGCAGAAAGGGATAAGGGATTTTTTGGTATGTCGAAATCCTCTATAATCCCTATCAGGGATTGAAACAACATATCAGTAAGTAAACATCATTCAGGGATCAAGTCGAAATCCTCTATAATCCCTATCAGGGATTGAAACAGTGGCGGTAGTCGTTGGGCTTTACGTTGCCCAGTCGAAATCCTCTATAATCCCTATCAGGGATTGAAACCAGCGTTAAATTCTCCAATTTGACGAGTTGAATCAAGTCGAAATCCTCTATAATCCCTATCAGGGATTGAAACCGAGCGGGCAGCGCCGACTCATCCGGTACAGGTGAAGTCGAAATCCTCTATAATCCCTATCAGGGATTGAAACTAGGCACAAAAAACCGCCCTTGCTGCTTAACGGGGTCGAAATCCTCTATAATCCCTATCAGGGATTGAAACTTCAGGAATTTCCATGGCGATTACCTGGACGTTTAGTCGAAATCCTCTATAATCCCTATCAGGGATTGAAACCTCGTAATACCAGATACGACATCCTGCCCACCACTGTCGAAATCCTCTATAATCCCTATCAGGGATTGAAACAATAAGAGTAAAGCTTTTTGCGCTTTTCCCCTGTTCCGTCGAAATCCTCTATAATCCCTATCAGGGATTGAAACTACACGATCGCCAATCTCAACTCCCTCCAGATAAGTCGAAATCCTCTATAATCCCTATCAGGGATTGAAACAAGCGGTATACGACACGGTCTTTTTTTGGACCATTTAGTCGAAATCCTCTATAATCCCTATCAGGGATTGAAACTAAATTTACCAATTTAATAAACGGGGCTACGGGGTCGAAATCCTCTATAATCCCTATCAGGGATTGAAACAAAGTATTTTGCCTTTGAGGTGCGGTTCGCCGCTGTCGAAATCCTCTATAATCCCTATCAGGGATTGAAAAGAAACACCCATTTAAGTAAGGGCTTGGTAACCAAGCCCCTACAATTGCCGACAATTGGCGAAATCCTCTATAACTCCTATCAGCGATAACCAAAACTGAATACCATGTCCCCACTACTTGACAAAACAACCGATCAACGCATTGTTCATCAGGGAACCTGGGAACAGTTTAAGAGTATTCAAACGGGTTTTGATGGTTCTTCTGGAGTGCGCCTCTGTTATTATAAAGGGATGATCGAGATTCTCATGCCGGGACAGGATCATGAAACATTTGCTCGTATTATTAGTTACTTAGTTACAACGTTTCTGGTTGAACAGGGAATCTTTTTCAAGCCTACAGGGGCAATGACTCAGGAAAAACCCGGCGTTGTTTTCGCCCAAGCTGACGAGTCTTTTTGTATCGGAAGTGTCAAGCCGATTCCCGATTTATCCATTGAAGTCGTTTTTACCAGTGGAGATACCAGTAAGTTAGAACGCTATCAAGCTTTGGGCGTTCCAGAGGTTTGGTTTTGGCAAGATGGATTACTGAAGCTTTATCATCTTGGAGATGGTGGCTATCAACCCATTGAACGCAGCCAGCTATCTGGATTGAGTGAACTTGATATTGACTGGCTTAGACAGTGTATTTTGATGGCGGAAACTGATGCAGGGGAAGCGATTCGGGCATTTCGACGCGGGATTTAGCGAGTCAGGTGGGCAATGCCCACCCTACTATTTAATCGCCTGTTGTAGCATAGCTTTGTTGAGTGCAGGGGATGGAGTGTCAAGGGATTCGAGGTTACTCGCTAACAATTGCTCGACTGTAGCCGCCAATAAGCCAGACAGAAGATGACGCCAAGCCTGAAGCTGTGCTGAATGTCCGTCTTGCTTGCACCATTGTGCGATCGCATAAGATAGATTTTCTATTTTATCGGGTAACGGTTTGATTAATTCAGCCAAGTCAGCCAAGTCTTGAGCCGAGAAAAGCTCTCGTTGATGAGTTAAGAGTTCCATAAAAGCCGCAACATCCTGTTGAGCGAATGACTGTGCTGCTTGTTGGACAACTTTAAGAGGTAAATCTAACCCCTCAGCAATCATCTCCACACTCAAACCTAACTGCATCATCCGAGGGATGGCTTCTAACTTGGCTTTGAGTTGACCTTTTTGTTCACCTTCATCTAACCCTTCTTGTTTGGCTTCCTGATAAACTTTGGTTTGTTTGAGTTCACTTAACCCTAACATCGCTTCTATCTCCTCTCGGCTTTTTTGCGGTAATTTGTAAACAATGATTGTCTCAATTAAATCAATCAGGTTCCGTTGCGTCGTCTGATCCGTTATCTGGGCTTGAGCTTGTTCGATTAAGCGCCTTGCTTGTTCAGGGGCTGTCTGTTCCCTCTCAATTACTAGCTTAACAATATTAATCCCCAGGGAATCCGATGCATCGTTTCCTAGCTCATCCAAGTAAATCCGTTGCATTCGGGTAAAGAGTTCCCGAAATTGTAATGGTTGTTCTCGTTCAATCCGGCGAGTCGGATAAATGACAACAACCCGCCAAGGACAGGTGGGTTTATCTTGTCTCAAGTAGAGAAAGAGTTCAGCAAATATACGATAGTATAAATCCTGATCCGGTTGAAACTGAACTTCGACGACATAGAAGGGGTTTTCGGAGTTTTCATTCTTGGGAAAAAATAAACCATCGAGTCGAAATGCCAGTTGTTTGATTTCACGGGAGGTGAATTGATAGGTTGCTGCTTGTTCTGTTGACTGGTTGATCAGTTCAAAGAAAATACTGGGAAATTCTTTAAATAGGCTATAAAACAGGGTATCAGTTTTCACTTTCTCCTTTGGCAAACCTCACACCGTTGACAAGGGCTACTATGTCACCCTCTCTGGTGCAAAATTCCTATCAGGGTTATCTTGACTAATGTTGGTAAATGTGTATAAACCGAGAAAGCACAGCGCGATCGCACAATGTTCAATCTACATCAGGGATTAAAATAGTTAAATCATACTGATTACAAGTCGCGATTAACTCATCGATAATACGCGATCGCACGGAGTCAGGGGCGATGATTTGACAGTCTTTGCCATATTTCCTCACCTCCCGCAGAAACCAAAATGTACTCGATATGCTTCTCACCACCCGCCGCACTCGTGGCTTTTCGGGTAACCAGTCATTTTCCTGATCCTCGCGTCTACCTTGATAGGCAAATGCTAACTCTCTTAATAGATGCATTTCCACCTCAATCTGATCCAAACTGCGTCGCCATTGACCCTTAATCGGCGTTATCGCAGCATCTTGAATCCGATCTAATCGCAAACTCCAGTTATGCTGTAACTCCGGAATATCTTGGTTCCCCTCCGTCTCTTCACACCAGCAATCCAAATACTGACGCTTTTCGTGGAGATAGATTCTCCCGTAGCGAATCGTAAAGTGCCATAAACGCCCTGGGGCATCTTGATAGGATAACTCAAAAGGATGCTGGCGGCGAATATAACGGTCAATCTCTAGCCGCCAGGGTGGGGGTACGTTGTCTACAAACCCTTGGATTTTGCGGCGTAGGGGAATCGAGAGTTCGCTGCGTTCGAGTAATAATTCTGCCACAATCTGCGCTTGTTCCATCTCGCCGATGTCGGTTAATGCGCCAATTGCCCGATCTAAAGCCTGGATGCGACTTTCTGTCCAATCCTTATTCGGTAATACCAATAACTGACGACGCGCGATCGCTTCCACCAATTTGGAGATATTCGCACGTTCTCCCCATAATATCCCTAATTCTAGCGCGATCGCTTCTAGTTCGGCTTTGTCTCGTGGGGATAGGGATAGGGTGATCGACTGACCTTTACGACTCATGGAATTTATACGGACACTTTATCAGGACATTGCGGTTCATTTTCTATTTTGAGTGTCATTATGGGAAATAACAAGACGTTACGGACACTGTTTTAAGGATATGTCCGAGTATCAAATTAGGCTCAAACCCATCTATTCTTGTCCGGCTGAAAAAGTACCCGAAGGAATCAGCTTACCGAAAAGCTGGTCATCCCTTAGTGGACATCAAGTGGAAACCTTAGCGGCAATCCGCAACCCAGAGATTGATGTTATTTTTAACACCGCCATGACTGGTGATGGGAAAAGTTTAGCGGCTTATTTAGAGGTTCTGCAAGGGAACGGTTATGCCATTGGACTGTATCCTACTAATGAACTTGCCCGTGACCAAGAACTCCAAATTCGTGGCTATATTGACACCTTTAAACCTACGAATGACCCCCGTGTTGTCCGCCTTTCTGGGGCAGAATTAGAACAGTATGCCGAAAATGAAGGATTAAGAAAAAGCGCCGCGATCGCATCTCGTAGCGGTCAGGCGGAGGTGTTACTCACTAATCCCGATATTTTCCATTATTTACATCGTGGGGCGTATTTATTTAAAGGGGATAGTCCGGATCGGTTATGGAATCAGATCGATAAAAATTTTGACTTATTTATCTTTGATGAATTCCACGTCTTTAATCCGCCCCAAGTTGCCAGTATTATCAATACCCTGTTACTGATTCGCTGCACCAATCGCCGCAAAAAATTCCTATTCCTATCGGCGACACCAGAACCGCCGTTAATTGAGCGATTGCAAACGGCAGGATTTCGGGTCAAGCTAATTAACAATACCTATCATTTTCCTGATACAGTAGCAGAATGTCAACAATTAGAACAGCAGCATTGGCGGCAAGTATCTCGGTCAATTACGCTCAATTTTATCCCCCTCGACCCCTCATTTAACGCCTCACAAGCCTGGATAGTTAACCATTTAGCGTTAATCTTGACTCAGTTTCAACAGCATCCAGGGAGTAAAGGGGCGATAATTCTCAACTCCATTGCGGCTGTGAAGCGACTGGTGCCCTTTTTGCGGGAACAGTTGCAGCCTGTGGGGTTAACGGTGGGGGAAAATACCGGGTTATCGGGAAGCAGAGAAAAAGCGCGATCGCTGGGGGCAGATTTAGTGGTTGGTACGAGTACGATTGATGTAGGCGTGGATTTTAAGATTAATTTCTTGATTTTTGAGTCCGCTGATGCCGGGAACTTTATTCAACGGTTGGGGCGGTTGGGACGCCATGATGGATATGAAGAAAATGGTAAATTTGTCAAGTTTAAAGCCTTTACCGCTTATGCCTTAGTCCCCAACTTTTTAGTCGAACGCTTGTTTACTGGGGAAGTACCACCATTAAGCCCCACTGGAGACTATGATCGCTCGTTTTTGCATCAAACTATTGTCGAAAACTATCGCCAGATTAACGACTTTCGCGGCTATTATTCCCGCTGGGGGGCAGTTCAATCCTGTTTCTTAGCTTATCAGTTACGCGATCGCACAATTCAATCCCAGTATGCCCAGAGTCGGGAGAAATTTTGTCAACTCAGTGAAGCGGTGTTTAATACCCAGTTGAAGCGAGTGGCGGGGCGGATTCGGGGATGGGCGCAAGGCTGGCAACAGTTATCGGGAAAGAAAGGTAATCCGATTGCTGAAGATGCGGCGAGTTTTCGGGGCGTAAGTGTATTGCAATGTGGACTCTATGACATCACTGAAGCGAATCCCGTTGACCGATTTAAAACCTACGACTTACCCGGAATTCTGGGTAACTTAGAGATTGAATGGTGGACAAAAGCCGGATTTATACGGACACTTCAGCAGACAGCCACCGACACCAGACAACCGATTGCCAAGGGGAGGTTTGAATACTGTCTGGGGTTTATGAAACTGCACGCCTATCGGGAGGAACGATTAAATTGGAAGTTTACCTATCCGGGGGACTTACAACCGATTGCGGAGGCGTTCAAGGTTCAGGTAATCACCGGGATTCAAGTTTGGCAACCGGATAACCTCTGGGTGGGTGCAATTAACCAGCGGTTGCAGAAGCAGGGATTGGTGAGTTATGTACTGCGGTACTCTGTAGTGGAGGTGAGGCGGCGATTACGCTTACCGATGCACTTTCAGATCTATGGAATCAGTGACCAGTATAGTGTACACGAAGCAACAGCCCCTTATGCGATCGCGATCGGTCAATCAGCGTTATTACTGGATACCTTAGCCTATCAATTTCAGACTCAGGGAGGAGAAATATGGATTGCTTAATTCGTTCGTAGTTGCGCTTTAGCGCCATCAACGCCGAAACGCTGACGACAAACTCGGCGCGTTAAAACAATCGGCATTATTACTGGATACCTTAGCCCATCGGTTTCACAGTGAAGGAGGAGAGATATGAATTGCTTAAAGTGGTTATCCCTGATAGGGATTCAGTTACCTTGCACAAAATGCAACGGAGAGGGTATCACATTGCCATTGAGTAGCTCGTGTTTCAATCCCTGATAGGGATTCAGCACTCTCTCAAATAAACTTAAGGAGTTTTACCCTCACGACAGCAGTATAGCAGAGGGAGAGGCAAAGTGGTTATGATGGTCACGAGATACTCTATAGACTCTGGCGTATCTGGCAACTGTCTGATTCTGATTGCTAGGAGAACACCTTGCTGCTGAAAAAGAAGATATAGAGAACCAACTTATGTTTTATTGTCCTCCAGACTAAAAAACAAATTAGGTTTGGTTCGACAATGACAACGTTATTTTTAAGTATTTTTGAGGGAATTAGGAAGGTCAATCATGGACGAGCAAAAAATTTTAGCAAGAATTACAGTCAATCCCCAAATTTTTGGCGGAAAGCCAATTATTCGGGGTCGTCGTTTAGCTGTTGAACACGTTCTAGGAATGCTGGCAGCAGGTGATACAGTCGAAACGTTGTTAGCAGGTTATTCCTGGCTAGAACCAGAAGATGTGCAAGCTTGTTTACTCTATGCACGTCGGTTGGTTGCTCATGAAAGAGTTGAATTTTTATCTGTGGAGTCTTAGTGGTGAAGCTACTTTTAGATACTTGTGTCTGGGGTGGGGTACAAAGCGAATTAATTACTGCTGGTTACGACGTAATCTGGACTGGAAATTGGTCAGAAGATCCAGGAGATGAGGAGATTTTGGCAACAGCCTATCGTGAATGTCGGATTTTAGTAACTCTTGACAATGATTTCGGAGAGTTAGCAATTTTTCGAGGAACTGCTCACCATGGCATTTTGCGCTTAGTTAATCTCAGTACACGACAGCAAGCGAGTGTTTGTTTGCAAGTTCTAGCACGTTATGGCAATGAATTAGCTTCGGGTGCAATTTTAACTGCGGAATTAAACCGAGTCAGAATTAGACTACCAATGAATAACAATGAAAATTAATTACGCTACCCTTCGGGAACGCTGCGCGAACGCTAACACACCCTACAAATAGCAAATAGACAAGAACCGTAGGGGCGCACCGACGTGCGCCCTGTTAGAAAAGGACAGAAGGATTAAAATAAACAAAGGTAAACCATGACGAAAAAATCTCAGCAATTTAACCAGTTATCCCTATTCGATATAACCCCAGAACCCGATGATGATTGGTTAGACGATGACAACTTTGGCTTTGATACAGAACCCTCCAATCGCACCATTGAAACCCCCCAATCCTTACTCACCCTAACTCTACTGCGAGAGGCGATTCAAGCACAGAATCCGGATGACCCCGTGATGCGGGATTTTGGCGAGTATGTTTTACCCAATCTATTGCAATTTGCCATTGGCGTCACCGCAAAAGGGGGGAAGTTTTTCGATCAACTTGATCAACAGCGAGAAGCCGCAGGAAAAGAAAAAGTACGCCGGGATAATGCGGCAGATCAATCCCTGAATACTCATTTACTCAATGGTTTATTTCCGGCTAATTTAATTGAAAAACGATTAGAAAAACTAGATACAACCATTAAGCGAGTCGTGGGAGAACGAGAACGGCGATTAGTCATCGCGGCGTTTATTCTCCATGACTTTGAAAAGTTCCCAGATGTCCCCAAAGATTGTCGCAAGTTACCCCTAGAACAGCATCGGCAGATTATTGGGGATAAAGTTCGCCAACTGGGATTAGATTATTTGATTAATCCAGAGAATCCCGACACCTATTCTGAGTATATTGATGATTTATTAATCATGGCATATAATGCTCAACGGCGCTGGGATACTAACTGGAACTTTTCTGAATATGGACTCAATCCAGTATTGCGCGATCGCGATCGCACCCTGCGCTGTTTGTCTGATTTAACCTGTTTGGCTGACTCCTTGGCGTCGATTGTTAAGCATCCTCAAGATGCGGAACACCCTAGACTTCAGGAACTTATTCACAGTCTTAGTGATGGACAACTGACATTTACTTATCACAGTATTGCCGAGAATCGGGGAGTATTAACTAATGTGGTAAATAATGCCTTAATTCAGGTTTATCAAACCCAACCAGAAATTGCCCCTGGTAATCATTGTCCCTATGAACCGTTACTTTATTTACCAACCGGGGTAATTTATCTAGCACATCGTCATGCACCTGAGATTTCATTGGATGGTTTACCCGATAGAGTTGTCGCCACGATTAAATCTCTGTGTCGGGAACAATTGCGCTTGAGACAAACGGGGTTTGGGCGCGATGGGAAGGGAATAAAATATGCAGACTATTATCAGTTATTCTTTGATGAGTCTGGGTTAATGGAGGTAGCCTTAGATGCGACGTTGCGGATTTTAAATCCGAATAAACCCTCAGTCGCCAAGAGTCGCAGTGATAACCTGATTCAGTTTCAGCAACAGGGAATTTTATCCGCCGATTATGACTTTAAATTTGGCGATGATATCCGCATTGATCAATTAGCAGAATTTGGTGATTTAGTTAGTCGTAAGATTTGGGGGGAACGGGTGAGTCAAATTGAAGCGGCGCGGAAGCAGGATAAGCAGTTACCCGAACTTCCCCATCTGGATTTAATCCATAAGTTGGCTGACTATTGGCATTTGGGTGATTATTTGTCGCCAATTCGGGAGATTCAGCAGATTAATCAACGACTGAAGCAGCAAAAGTTGAAAGGGAATACAGGCGGGGTTCCTTATGAATGGTATTTTTTGGCGGCGAAGTATCTGCAAAAGAATCCGGGGATTGAAACCATTCGAGAAACGGGGGAGGAATTAATTGCCTATGTAACTGAGTTAATTCAGCCGCTTGTGTCTCAGTATGAATTAGCCGATGGCTGGGATGATTTAGGGCTTTGGTTGGAACGAGTAGTAATGTTACCCAGTCATCGAGATGACAAGGCGACGGTTGATGTGTTTTTACAGGAATTTGCCAGTTATCAGGCGGCGAAGAAACCGGGGCGAGGGCGACAATTAATCTGTTCGATTTCCCATTCTGCTTACACGGTAACTGAACAGATGGAATCGGCGGTTTTGTTTACGCCCCAGGTGTATACGAATAAGCAAATGCTGGGGGGTTCTAATGCCAAGCGGAATATTTCTAGTATTGCGGGAATTGAGATGATGTTGCGGCAAATCTTGATGAACCAAACCCAGGCGGTGGGTAAACGGTTTGAGGATGGGAAATATCGTTATCTCTATTTTTATCCCACCTATTACTTTACCCCAGAGACAAATCAGTTTCTGAAACGGGCATATAGTGGGATTGCCCAAACTCGGTTTAATACTCAGATTCGCAATCATTTTGTTAGTCAGGAGTTGAGGGCAGATTTAAGCCGTAGCCGTTATCAGAATGTGGATATGTTTCTGATTCAAGACACCATTGAACCGGGACGCGATCGCACGTTTAAATTGGCATATCCTGATGATCAACCGATGACATTTTACTTCATGGCAATCCCACCGGGGCGCGATAGTACGGATACGGAGTCGTGGGTAATGCCGAGTTGGTTAGCGTTAGCTTTTCCGATGATTCTGGATGTAAAAACGGTAGTTTCTGAGTCTCCTATTCCACCCTTTACTGATGGTGCGGCGTTTGAAGAGACGGTTTTTCTTGATAGTGCGCCCCCAGCATTTCGGGCGTTGGTGAGACGCGATCGCTTCCGCTTAGATTATATCTTAGAAGGCTGGACAGAGAACGGGTTGCAGCATCCAGCACCGTTGAATGTTCTCACTGCGGCTTATGGGATTCATTTGGATGTTAATGCTAAATCCGGTAAGTCTGGGTATGACCCAAATTGGGGCAGATTAACTGAACTGGCGAAAGATTTTGAAACCAGTCCTCTCTATGTCTTTAGTTATCTCAACCGTTGGGTTCGTAGCCATAGCCATGATACTGCGCCGTTGAATAAAATTAGCCTCTATGCTTATCAGTTTTACCCTTGTTTTGACCCCTATAGCTATTATGATTCTGAACTGGAGGAATTAATCGTGACGGAACAATCGAGTCTCAATCATCCTAAGCGGTTGATGGAACTGTATCGCCAATTTTATCGGGCAAATAAGCGCTATAATCCCAAAGCAAATGCTGTGTTAAAACCCATTGATATTGCTGCTGATACAATTCTTAAAGCTGATAGTACTGTCTTTCATGGTGAAACCCTAGTTATGGCGGTAGCGGCGGAAGTGTTTAAACTGATGGATCGGGTTCATGGATCAACGGCTGAAGGGCGCTGGGTGATTAGTAATCGGGAAAAAGAACGGCAGGTAATTATTGAATTTGCTCGATACTTTGTGGTGGAAGTATTTGAGAAATCTTTTTCGTGCGATCGCGCCCGGTTAGCTGGGCGACAACTTAATTTAATTCGCGATACCTGTGAGTTCTTGTATCGCCTGGAAGATGATAAAGAAAATCGTCAGCGCCAGGAGGAATTAACGGAGGATGGAGTTAGGGATGGTTGAGGTTAATTTATGACCAAAATTATTTTTTTAACGCAGAGGTACGCAGAGGTGGGCGCAGAGGTACGCAGAGATTTTAACGGGTTCGAGGGAAAGGTTTATCGAGTTGGAGGAATAAGTTAAAGATGATTAGTTGAATATTACCTTTTTTTTCTTACTACTCACTATTTAGGAGAGAATTAATGCCATTTATTAATGGTATCGACACAAGGTTATTTTATTCAGAGATTCCCTACAAACCTATGGGAAAATATGTTCATTTTCTGACTATTCGGATTACTGAATCTTACCCTCTGTTTCAAACCGATGGCGAACTGAATAAGGCGCGAGTGCGGGCAGGGATTCAAGATAAAACCCCGATTAGTCGCCTCTCCATGTTTAAGCGGAAACAGTCTACTCCAGAACGCTTAGTGGGGCGCGAATTGTTGCGGAACTATGGCTTAATTACGGCTGATGAGTGTGAATATAATGTCAGTTTTGCCATGGATAATCCGGACTGTATTATCTATGGATTTGCTATTGGGGATTCGGGTTCAGAAAAGTCGAAAGTTATCGTGGATACTGCTTTTTCGATTACCGCCTTTGATGAATCTCACGAAACCTTTACCCTGAATGCGCCCTTTGAAAATGGCACAATGACATCGAAAGGGGAAAAGGGTTCTAAACCCGGAGAAGTCACCAGTCGAATTAATCAACAGGATCATATCCGCCCCCAAGTCTTTTTCCCCAGTATTGTCACCCTCAAAGATCCCACAGAGGCAAGTTTTTTGTATGTATTTAATAATATTCTTCGCACCCGTCACTATGGCGCACAAACTACCCGCACTGGACGAGTTAGAAATGAATTAATTGGGGTAATTTTTGCTGATGGGGAGATTACCAGTAATTTACGTTGGACTCAGGCAATTTATGACCAAATGAAAGCAAAAAATACCTTACTCACCCTTGATCCTTTAGCTGAAGAGGATGTAATAGACGCCGCGACAACCGCCATAGAACAGTTAATGACTCAAGAATTTATTGTCCACACCGATTATATTGGCAGTGATTTTCAACCGCTGCTGAATGAGGTGAAAACCTTGGTCGGAAATGAAGCCGGAATTAAATCTGTGTTACAGCAAGCCGATGCTGAAGCCAAAGACTATGCCCAAAAACACATTAGTTCTAAGAAAAAGGCGAAAGCTAAATCTACCAATTGACGTAGGGGCGCAAGGCTGGTATTGGCATCAACGTCAGTTCAACCTAGTTCCCCGTTTAGATCCCCCTAAATCCCCCTTAAAAAGGGGGACTTTGATAAATATCTTGTTCCCCCCTTTTTAAGGAAAGATTGAGGAATCTCTTGTTCCCCCCTTTTTCCCCCCTTTTTTCCCCCCTTTTTTCCCCCCTTTTTTCCCCCCTTTTTTCCCCCCTTTCAAAGGGGGGCTAGGGGGGATGGGGGCTAGGGGGGATGGGGGCTAGGGGGGATCTCTTAACGTTCCCTAATCCCCAATCCCCAACCCGGTAAACCCTATGGCAATCATTTACCGCTATCAAATTGAATTACACGATAGTCTTTATTTCGCCACTCGTGAAATTGGCAGACTCTATGAAACAGAACCCATACTCCACAATTATGCCCTCTCCTATGCTTTAGGATTAGTCGATAGTGAAAAGTATGCCACAACCGTTCCCCCAGAGAATTCCTATCGCTATTTTTGTGCCGAACAAGTTCCCCAGTATCAGGCACAATTAACCCCCTTGAATCAGCAAGGGATTTATATCACACCCGCCCGCAGCATTTATCATGCGTCGGTTCTCAATACCTGGAAATATGCCGACAATCGCTATCATGTTGAGATGAAGAAAACCCAGAAAAATATTCCCAGTTTTGGCAGGGCAAAAGAAATTGCCCCAGAAAGTAGATTTGAAGGCTTTGTGATTAGCCAGAAGCCTTTAACCTTACCCACCTGGATTCGGTTAGGGAAATGGGCAAGTAAGGCGCGGGTGGAAATTGTAGAAACCCAGGAGAGTAAACTATCTGGGGGGGAAGAAGATTTTACATTTCCCTATCCTCTCAACCCGTTAGATGTGATGTTTTCCCATCGTGTTACCCGTTATGACGTGATTAATATGCCTCCTGTAAGTCTGATCAAAATGGTAAGTTTACATGGAAAATACTACCGATTTAATCGTCTCAAGATTCCTGGGCTGATGCAGTATCGCTTTAGTTGATACCTTAGGTAGGGGAACGGCACTGCCGTGCCCCTACAAATACCCCGATAATTGGTTATTACTATGCCTCACAGTCTGATTCTCAACCTGCTTCCCCAATCCCCAATTCCCACCCAGTTTCTCAGTGGACGACATTTACACGCCTTATTTCTTAACTTAGTGAGTTCTGTCGATAGAAACTTAGGCGATTATCTCCATGAAGCCAAATCCGATAAAGCCTTTACCTTGAGTCCCCTGCAAATTCAGCATCGGGGTGATACAGCTTCTCCTATTCTACAATGGCAACACCATAAACCAATTCCCCAGAGCACTCCCTGTTGGTGGCGGATTTCTCTACTTGATGATACCTTATTTAGCCAATTAACTCACTTGTGGCTAAACCTGAATCCCGAACAACCCTGGCATTTAGGTCCTGCTGATTTGCAGATTACCAGTATCCTGGGAACACCACAAAAAGGAATGCCCGGATGTTGGGCAAATGCTCTCAGTTATAAGCAATTATACGACCAAGCGTCAGCGTGCGATCGCGCCCTGAATTTTGCCTTTTATACCCCCACGGCATTTCGTCAGAGTAAATATGATTGTGCCTTACCCACAAGGGAGTTAGTCTGTAACAGTTTGATTAAGCGCTGGAATCAATATAGTGGCATAGAATTCCCCAAAACATTGGTTGAGTATATTTTTCCCAGTTTCTTTGATATTCATACAGAATTAGTTGCCGATTCTCGCAGTAAGTTTATTGGCTGTGTTGGGGGCATGAATTTTCGGATTATGGGACAAGTTGACTCGGAGACAATTCAGCAGATTAATGCTTTAGCGGATTTTGCCCTCTATTCTGGTGTGGGGCGGAAAACAACGATGGGAATGGGGATGGTGAGGCGAATAAATTCGTAAATACGTTGCACCGGAACATCTCTATAAATTAGTTATTTTGTAGGGGCGGGTTTAGGGACTAAATTCAACGATTCACCGATAAATAAACAACAAAACCCGCCCTCCCCACCGATAAATGAACTAGATTTTCCACCCACCTAATTTTATAGATCCCCCCTAACCCCCCTTTGAAAGGGGGGAACCGGATTAATCCCCCCTAGCCCCCCTTTGAAAGGGGGGAACCAGTAAAGTTACCCTTTTTCTGATTATTTTCACTCAGGGATGCCCAAACACAGGGAACCGGAAAAGTTATCCAGAAAAGTCCCCCTTTTTAAGGGGGATTTAGGGGGATCTAAACGTGAAACCTTAACCATTCACAGGTCAACTAAATGAATAATACTGATTACATTTCCATCGCCTCTCTCAACCAATATGCCTACTGTCCCCACCGTTGCTGGCGGATGTTTTGTGCGGGAGAATTTACCGAGAATCACTATACCATTGAAGGCACCAGTTTACACGATCGCGTCCATACTTTAGGGGAGGCGCAACGGGAGGAAGTCTGGCAGGTGCGGGCAATTTGGCTGAAGTCTCAACAGTATCACCTGATTGGTAAATCCGATTTAATTGAATCCGATTCTGGTGAACTCTATCCTGTGGAATATAAGCGGGGGCGGCAAGGGGAATGGGATAACGATGAATTGCAGGTGTGCGCCCAGGCGTTGTGTTTAGAAGAAATGACGGGACAATCGATTAGTCGCGGCTATGTTTATTATGCCCATTCCCATCAACGGCAATTCGTAGAGATTTCCGACGCATTGCGACAAGAAACCCTGGACACGATTGAATCAGTTACTGAGTTACTAGAAACTGGAAAAATGCCCAAACCCATTTACAGTAAACGCTGTAAAGGATGCAGTTTTTATCCTCAATGTTTACCCCAAGCCGCCGATAAGGTGGGGCGGTATCGGGAAGACGAATGAAAAAGTCTTGATTTTCCTGTAGGGGCGGGTTTTACAACCATCCTTTTTGACACAACCGAGATAAAAATAAACCCGCCCCAATCCCCAGGGAAATAGGCAATAAAAACCTAACTCCCTAGCCCCCTTTCCACCCCTCTCCCACCCCCCTTTCAAAGGGGGGCAAGGGGGGATAGAGAGGGGCTGGGGGAGAGGTCAAAACTCAATTGATTTACCACCATCATCACGATTCAAAACAAGGACAAAAATTATGGGAACCGTTTACATTACCCAAGACGATTCATTTATCGGCAAAACCGATGAACGCCTTAGCGTCAAAGCCAATAAACAGAAACTCTTAGATGTCCCCCTGATTAAAGTAGATGGGATAGTTATTTGCGGACGGGCAACCGTATCTCCCGCCGTTGTTACAGAACTATTAGACCGCAAAATCCCCTTAACTTTTATCACCGGAACCGGGAAATATCTGGGACGATTGGAACCGGAAATGACCAAGAATATCTTTGTGCGGAAAGCCCAATGGCAAGCGGCTGGGGAATCGGAATCAGCGCTGCATATTGTCCGGGGATTTATTCGGGGAAAACTGAAAAATTATCGCACCCTACTCAGTCGCAATCAGCGCGAATATCCAGAACTGACATTAAAATCAGCCATCACTCAAATTAGTAAGGCGATTACCTCCTTAGACAAAACCAAGACAATTAATTCCTTGCGCGGATTAGAAGGGGCGGGAAGTGCAGCATATTTTAAGGTGTTTAATCAGCTAATTCGCGCTGAAGGGTTTAAGTTTCGAGTCAGACATCGCCCCGCTACTGATCCGGTAAACTCGTTATTAAATTTTGGCTATACCCTGCTGCGCCATGATATACAAAGTGCGGTGAATATTGTCGGATTTGACCCCTATTTGGGCTATCTTCATTGCCAACATTATGGTCGTCCCAGTTTAGCATTGGATGTGATGGAAGAGTTTCGCCCCTTAATCGTGGATGGGAGTATTCTCAAAGCGATTAATTCGCGGATACTCAAGCCGGATGACTTTGTCAGCGAACCCCTGAGTGATGTGGTTTACTTATCTCCAGAAGGGCGGCGGGAGTTTCTGAAGTTATACGAACAAAAGAAACAATCTAAGTTTAAGCATCCGGTGTTAGGGCGCAAATGTACCTATCAGGAGGCGTTTGAAATCCAGGCGCGACTGTTGGCGAAGTATTTAATGGGAGAAATTGACAAGTATCCACCGTTAGTCCTGTATTGATGATGTATGTTGTTGTGACTTACGATATCCCCGAAGATAAGCGCCGGACGAAAATACACAGTATTCTTAAGTCCTATGGGCAGTGGATGCAGTATAGTGTGTTTGAGTGCAGCTTGACGGATACCCAGTATGCCAAGTTGCGATCGCGTCTGAATAAGGTGATTAAGCCGGATCAGGATAGCATTCGCTTCTATTTCCTCTGTGGCTGTTGTCAAGGGAAGGTTGAGCGCATCGGCGGTGAAGCACTTCGGGATAGTTCGATTTTCTTTGCTTAAATCCGAGAAGGGGTAGGTGTTTTCTCAGGCTGTGGTGATTAATAAGCTGTATCCCTTATGGGGTCTGGGTTTGAGGACACCACCCCGCAACGGAGGTTCTCGGAAATCTTGAAACGCTTACTGTGAGAGGGTTTTAGATGTTTTTTTGAAAGACCTCTTGCTGGATCGAAGTCTGAAATGGTATATTAGATGAAGTCTCTCGGAATCGAACCTTGAAAACTATATACAGTAAGCGTTTCAGAGGTCGGCAGTCGAAATCCTCTATAATCCCTATCAGGGATTGAAACAAAGAGTACCGGAACGTGAAAGGGTACAGGTATTAGTCGAAATCCTCTATAATCCCTATCAGGGATTGAAACAAAACTTTCTTCGGAGCGACCCCTCATGGGAAGGTCGAAATCCTCTATAATCCCTATCTGGTATTGAAACTATTCGGTTTGCTATAGTCAACAGACCAAGAAAGTCGAAATCCTCTATAATCCCTATCAGGGATTGAAACGCGAAGGATTGCCGCATCTACACTATCGGCAGGGTCGAAATCCTCTATAATCCCTATCAGGGATTGAAACAGACTCGCTATTTTTGAGCGAGCTATCTCCTCAGTCGAAATCCTCTATAATCCCTATCAGGGATTGAAACTCTGCCTGAGTATCTTTTCGGCTATCTGTGTAGCGTCGAAATCCTCTATAATCCCTATCAGGGATTGAAACTTTTACTGCCGATCTCATCATTTTCAGATTCCCTCTGAGTCGAAATCCTCTATAATCCCTATCAGGGATTGAAACATGCCGGTGAGCCTGGTCCAATCGGCAAGCCAGGGTCGAAATCCTCTATAATCCCTATCAGGGATTGAAACGAAACTCATCGATCCAATTGGCAATGGGGTAAAAGTCGAAATCCTCTATAATCCCTATCAGGGATTGAAACTTTCCCAGGTTCACCTTTGGGACCTGGCTTACCTGTCGAAATCCTCTATAATCCCTATCAGGGATTGGGGCGAAGTGATAATTTCCATGGCTATCTGCTCTTATTCCGTCGAAATCCTCTATAATCCCTATCAGGGATTGGGGCGAAACAAGGAAAAACCCACCATTATACAGTCGTCTTCAGACGACTTAAGCTTTGAGCCAGGGATTTGAATCCCTGGCGGGCTAACGCGAGTAGTGCAATTTTAAATAACATTTTCTTGTGCGAATCCGATAAAATTTGAATCCCTGGCGGGCTAACTGAGTTAAAGGGCTAAAGCCCTGACTACGAACCCAACGAATCCAATTCTCGGTAATCCGGTAACGTCGTATCAATCGCCATCCCATCGCGAATCACCACGCGATCGCACTGAGGACGTGATAACAATTCACTATAACTGCGTCCCTTAAACCAAACCAAATTCGCCGCCAAACCCACACCAATCCGCCCCACATTCCCCAACCCCATCAAATCCGCCGCCGTTTTCGTCACCATCGCCGGAGACTCCCCAAACAACATATCCAAATGGGCAATTCTCACCCCTTGACTAAACACCTCCAACAGATCATGATCCCCAAACCCAAAAAACGGATCACGGCAATTATCACTCGCCAACGTCACCCCAATCCCAGACTCCTGTAACTCCTGAATCACCGTCACCCCACGCCAACGAGGAGTTCTCCCCAACTTCCGATCCTGTAAAAACAGATTCGACAACGGTAAACTCACCACCCCAATCCCCGCCTCCTTCACCAGCGCCAACGTTTCCGACACCACCTCCGGCGACTGTACCGCCAAACTACAACAATGTCCACAAACTATCTGTCGCCCAAACTGACACCGCAGCGCCGCCTCCGCCACCTTCCTTAAACAAATCGACTCCGGATCATCCGTCTCATCCGTATGAAAATCCAACGCCAAATCCCGTTCCTGCGCCAACCGAAACACCTGATCCAACTGCGCCTCTAAATCAGGATTCATATACGCCACCCCACCCAAAACACCCCCCACTTCCGCCACCAAATCCGCCAACCTTACCCCTTCCGGCGTCAAATAATAATCCAGCGACACCAACGCCACCGCCTGCAAAACCAATCGATTCGCCCACTCCTGCTGCAACTGCTTAAACACGCCAAAACTAATCCCCGCCTGTTCCCCAAACGCATCAATATGAGTCCGAATCGCCTGAGTACCATGGGCGTAACTACACCTCAACCCAAACTCCATCCGGCGATAAACATCCTCAGCTTGCCAATACCGCAAACTATCCTGCTTCGCCCTATCCAACGCACTATCAAACGTTCCATCCGGATTCGGCGTGCGTTGCCAAATATGCCCCTTATCCAGATGAGTATGCAAATCCACAAACCCCGCCCAAACCTGTCCCCCCTGCACATCCACCACCGCCGCATCTCCCACCCACACAGAATTCGCCCGCACAATTTGCGCCACCTTCCCCTCAGCCACCTGAATATCCACCAAACACAACCCATCAGGCGTTCGACTCCCCAGAATCGATCTATCCTCAACCTGTAACATTGAGATTGGCACACGAGCATTTTTCAGCCAATAGCACGTTTCTGATGGAATCACAGTCGCCAATTTTATCCCTCACATCCGATCCAATAATTAATCTTATAATATCTGATTCGTCATTCCTCATTTAAGTTGTAGGTTGGGTTGAACGAAGTGAAACCCAACATAATATAGGACTCACATCCCTTACTACAAACCGAATCTAATCCCGATAACCACAACTTACTCAGCAACCTCTAAGATATTCACCATGGTATTCAAAAGCCCTCTCCTGCTGGGAGTTTCCCTCAGCCTCAACCTCCTATTTATTAGTGTCTTCAGTGTCTTAATCATTCGCAGAGGCGGCATTCCCTATATAGTCAGTAAACTCCCCTTTCATCAACAAATCGAACAAACCGTAAAAATCCCCCGTCGTCGCAACACCTATCAATCAACCTATCACCATATCCGGAAACAGATGTTTGAACAACTCCCCAACTCCGAAACCGAAATTATCTTCATCGGCGATAGTCTCACCGATCAAGGTGAATGGGCAGAACTCCTGGGAAACACCAATATCCGCAATCGCGGCATATCTGGAGACACCACCGACGGCGTACTCAATCGCCTCAATGAAATCACCGCATCCCAACCCCAAAAACTCTTTCTGATGATTGGTGCTAATGACTTATGGAATGAACAAAAACCCGCCAGCGAAATCGCCCAAACCTATCGACTTATCCTAGAGAAAATTCAACAGCAAACCCCAGAAACTCAAGTCTTTATTCAAAGCCTCTTACCCATGAACACTATCCAATATCCCATCAGCGTCAATAACTCAGATATTATCGCCGTCAATCGCCACCTGCAAAACCTAGCCAGCGAATTTTCCTATACCTACATTGATTTACATCAACATTTTACCAACGACCAGAAACAATTAGACCCCCTATACACCGTTGACGGCGTGCATTTAAGCGGCAAAGGATACCTCAACTGGGCTAAAATTGTTAATCCTTACGTCAAGGAATAAGTACCTGAACAGATTCACTTGTAAGTTTTGAATAACCGATAAATAGGTCAACCTCCAAAAGGTAGATTTCAGTCTAATTTCTCTCCCACTTACCCAGCCAATCAAAAATCTATCCTGCGAGTCATGATTTCATTGCCTGATAGTTTCTACTATTTAAATAGGTTTAATTCCTGAAAAAATTAACCCCTTGCCGAATTAACAAAGGTTTATATGCGAATTTTCACACCAAAACTCCTCACAGGTACAATGCTAGGTGTCGTACTTTGTGCCATTGCTGGGACTCCTGCGATCGCACGTCCCCTGAGTCAAGGTCAACTCACCCCCAATACCACGGAAGCTGAATCCGTGCAACCGGAACCAGGAGAAGTTGTCCGGCTTGTCTCTAATTTTGCCACGATTGAAATGAACAATGGCGAAACCAAGACAATTCCCGTCGCCCGTTGGAAACTAGATCAACTAGAACCCGGAACCAATGTATGGGTGGCGTATGGTCGAATTGTCGCCATTGATTCTCAGGATGAAAGTCTCAACAACAACATCCTAGCTCAAGCTGATTATGCTACAGCGATGCAAGGTCGAGTTGCCAATATCACCGGTAGCATCGCCAGGGTTAAATTGAGAAATGGGGACACGGTAAACATCGGTTTATCCAGAGCCCAACTCGGACAAATTCGTCCTGGAACTCAAGTCATGGTCAACGATAGACGCATCGTTGAGATGAATTCCATGAGTAACAATCGGATGAAACCCGACATGATGATGAATCCCATGAGTAACAATCGGATGAAACCCAACATGATGAGGATGGGAACCGGCGTCCCCATGGAAGGTCGAGTTGCCAGTATCACCGGTAATATCGCTAGTATTGAATTAGAAAATGGGGATACGGTAAACATTGGTTTATCCAGAGCTCAACTCGGACAAATTATTCCCGGAACTCAAGTCATGGTCAACGATGGACGCATCGTTGATATGAATCCCATGAGTAACAATCGGATGAAACCCAACATGATGAGGATGGGAGCCGGCGCCCCCATGGAAGGTCGAGTTGCCAGTATCACCGGTAATATCGCTTCTATTGAATTAGAAAATGGGGATACGGTAAACATTGGTTTATCCAGAGCTCAACTCGGACAAATTATTCCCGGAACTCAAGTCATGGTCAACGATGGACGCATCATGGAAATCGAGTCGATGTCTCGTTAGTCATGTAGAGACGCGCCATGGCGCGTCTCTACTCCCTACCCCCTCCACCAGACTTATTCAGCAAACCCCAACTAACTCTACAGGCGCGGCAAAATTTCCGGTAAAAGCTGACCGGGGATCTTTGAGAGTGCCAGATTTTGCCCGGTAATTCCCTGTTCCTGGTAGAAAGTCCGAATCGCTTTAATGATATACTCCAAAGAAGTTTGATAAGCATCCGATCGCGCCGTCACTCCCATACAGGCTTGAACATGGTGGTGGAGGGCGGCTTCCAGATGTTTGGATTGCTCCTCTTTCCCTGCACCCAAAGACGGTTCAGTCGCAAACTGGTAATGAGCAAGTCCCAGATTATTCCGCGTGGCGATACCATCAAAGTTAATCGGGGTTGGGGGACGATGCTGCGCCAATTTCTCAGCTAAGGCGATCGCGACTTCATAGGCACTGATACAATGGCGTAAGTAATCTGCCCGTCGCTGAGGGTCTTCCACACAGCGATCTGCCAGATGCCAATAAGCCGTACCCAAATTATTCTGAGTCGCGGCACAGGCAGCCGGAGCCACCTCTGGAGTACGATAGGTTAACGCATCTTTATAGGCAATCACCGCCAACTCTAGCCAGGTTTCCGGTTTTTCATACTGTGCCAGATTCCAGTAGGCGGTACCTAAGTTATTTTGAATCATCGCCCAATTCGTGGCGTTTGAGCGGCTGTTGTAATAATACAGGGCTTCCGCATACGCCCCAATTGCGGCTTGTAAGTTATTGACAGGGGAGTGATGTTGTGCTAAATGCCAATAAGCAGTGCCCAAGTTATTTTGAGTAGAGGCATATTTGAGCGGGTCATTTTCTGGATGACGATAGTGTAAGGCTTCTTCGTAGGCTCGAATTGAGAGTTCCAGGTTCTCAGCCGCCTCTTGATAGCGAGCCAAATCCCCATAAGCTGCGCCTAAATTATTTTGAATCATGGCGTAGGTTTGGGGGGCTTGTTGGGCGGTTAACTTAGTTAATGCCAGTTGATAGGATTGAATCCCCTGTTCGAGATAGGAAAGCTGGATTCCCCTATCCTGGGGACAACGGGAGAGCATCCAGTAGAGATTCCCCAAATCGTTGAGAACATCAGGGACGTGAGGGGATGTGTCATCTAACCATTGTAAGGCTTGCTCATAGGATTGAATCGCGATCGCTAAATTTTCCGGTGAGGGATCTCCCTGTTCAATCGCGTGACGATAATGATTACCCAGTTGTAAATACGCCTCGGCGGGCGATGGGGTTTGAGCCAATTCATCTGCAGGGAGATGAGGAGATTCCTGGGATGGTTCACTCAGGAGTTGGGACGTGGTAGGATTTGACTGTGTGGGTGTTTCCTGGGTCTGGAAGTCCACAGCCTTAAGCATCCCATTATCCTTGAGGTTAGCACCAGAGTTTCCATTGGTGGGAGCGAGAAGGGGTTCCATCTCGCGGCTGTTGTCTCCATTGTTGCCCACAATACCCTGGAGAAATTCTAAATCAAGATTTTCCTCGAACTCCTGCGTCAGTACCGTCTGCAAGGTTTCTTGGAACGAAGCCGTTGTCTGTTGAGTCGTCACCGCAGTGGGAGAGGCTTCCGGTTGAGTTGCGCCAATGGGGGGGAGTGGTGTGGGTTCCCCTTCAAACTCGAATACCCCAGTATGCCATTGCCAAAATTCCGGTACAGACTGGACAATGGAATGGAACCAAGGGCGGGGTAGCCAGAGCAACACATTTGCATCTAACTGGGGCAAATAACGCTCAATCGACTGTAACCGCCTCAGAAACAATTGCTGTACCGTTGGCGATTGACGAGTTAAGCGTTCAATACCGAGGAGTTGGAAACTGGGAGGGGATGTGGTGATGGGGGAATAGGGATTTTGAGCCAACCAGGCAGAAATTTGGGCAAAGGGATGAGGATCATTGACATTGATATTCAGGCTGACTAAATTAGTAGGGATTGAACCATTGGGTGGCGCGATCGCACAAGTTGTACCCAACTCCCCATGTAGTTTACCCGCCAGACGATTCCGCAGACTCAGATCATCACAAATAGCCACAAAAATTTGACGGCGCAATCCGAGACTCAGAGCCAGTTTCAATCGTTTATAGATTTGCCGATTCCAGCTCGAAATTTTATGGGCAACAGTATCCGTTACAGTCATGCTGGTAGGGTCCAGGAGCTTCGGGCAACAAGAGTCTGAGGTTTAGGCAAGGGACTTGATCACGACAACGAGTGCTGATTTGCGCCAATTGGGTGCAATCGCGGTAAAACCTGAATGATGAACAATAGGGAAATAAGGATTTGGAGTAATCTTAATATGACTCTTCCTACTATTGTTGCCTAAGTCAGGATTTATTGGGCTTCTGACCGATTGAAGCTGTTGTGTGCCATTACCCTTTCCCAGGATGAACCCCTGTCTTTGACTTACCCAGCGCTGCTCTTACGAGACAAATTGGGCAACTGATGCCTTAAATTAAGACGGTAGGGGCGCACGGGGCGTGCACCCCTAAAACCCGCTAAGCTTCTACCTCAACCGGTTCGGGTTGGGGTTCAGGGGGAAGTTCCTGTTTCAGCGTTAGATAACGAATAACCTCCTCTCCGTAGCGCATAGCTCGCTCAATCTGAGTCACATGAGTCGGGGGCGCTTGATAGTTCATTTGAATGTAGACGCCTTCGCGGTGTCTTTGGATGGGATAAGCCAAGCGGCGCTTACCCCGATGCTGGATTTCAATCTGCTGTGCGCCTTGCTCTTGCAGGAGATCTTGATATTTGGTAATGGCTTGGTTAACCTGCTCGTCTGGCAAATCAGGACGCAGGATGTACATCATTTCGTAACTATCGCTCACAAATGGTCTTCTCCTTATGGACAATTGGGCTTCTTTGGCTGATTCAAGATAGCCACGGTTTTTAATCGGGAAGCTATCCCAGTCAAACAAGCAAGGATACGAGCCGATTTAACTGCTCTGTTCTATGCCTAATCTGGGTTTTTGCCCCTCCCTAGCTTTGAGGCAGACAATTCGCCCAGATTACACTATTGCAATTTTACTATTTTTTGGTATTAATTCTAGCTAGCTGCCAGGGTCAATCACAATCCCATATCAGTAGAACTCTCTCAGTGACATCCTCCTACACCAAATCAAAGATTATGGTGTAGGCTTCCTACCTCACGATAGGACATTCCTAGTTACATCTCTTACGAGTTTTTCGCCACTTATCTAGAGCAGCCTCATGACTTACTCCCCGACAGACCGACTGCATAGGCATTTTGATTCCCCAGAGTCCCTGGGTACAACGTATCGAGTTTGATAACTTTTGGTGTCTTTACACCAGTTCTTTGCTTTCGTGGAGGTTCCGGCAACCCTAAAGCGGTGGATGCTAAAGCGTATAAGCCTACTTTTCACTCACACAAGCCCGGAAGAACATTCCTGCATAACCTTTGACATTTCTATTATACATTAAAAACGCCTTATATCCCACCGTTAAATCTAAGATTATAACGGGGGACTTACGGCGAAAAAGTTAAATTACGAAGGAATCTCTAACATCATGGCGCAGCGCTACGTCCGAATTAAAACGGCTCAAGGGCAAACCTACTATGGCTTACTGCAACTCAACCGCAGTATCCAAGTTTTGGATGCACCGCCTTGGCTACAGGGTCAACCGACGGCTCTGGAGTTGGAGTCTGATAGTTACACATTATTGGCTCCCTGTGCGCCATCCAAGATTGTCGCCGTCGGGAAAAACTACATTGACCACGCCGCTGAAATGGGAACACCCGTTCCCCAGGAACCCTTACTATTTCTCAAACCTCCCACAACCATCACAGCGGCGGATCGAGAAATCCAGTTCCCGCCTCAGTCAAAGCGGGTGGACTATGAGGGAGAGTTGGCGCTGGTGATTGGTGAACTCTGTGTAGACTGTACACCCGAACAAGCCCAGGGAAGAATTTGGGGATATACTATTGCCAATGATGTCACCGCCCGTGACTTACAACAACAAGACGGTCAATGGACTAGGGCAAAGGGATTTAATACCTTTTGTCCCCTAGGACCTTGGATTGTGCGGGAATTGAGTGCGGGGGCGAAGTTGCAGACGTTTTTAAATGATGCGCCTGAACCGGTACAATCGGCGTCCATTGATCAAATGGTATTTGCTCCTGAGTTTCTTGTCTCCTACATTTCTCAGATTATGACATTGCTTCCCGGAGACGTAATCCTCACCGGTACACCCCGAGGAATTGGTCCAATGCAAATCGGCGATCGCGTCCGTGTGGAAATTGAGGGAATTGGTCATTTAGAGAACACCGTTGTTCCCCGTTCTTCGCCAGTCACCCTTTAAGCCGGGACAAGGGTGACAAGGTAAATTTTAGCCCTTTTTTATTTAGAGCTAAGTCCGTCGATGGAAATAATCCTCAAACCCTGACATAAAACCCATGACCAATAACCAATCATCGAACTTGAGCGTAAACCGCTTCCGAAAGTGTAGGAATTTCGGCGTAGCGCCCGAGCAATGATTGCACGATTGAATAGAAGCAAGCAGCAATTGTTCCTAAAAAGATGACATTCAACAATGTTTCTGTTATTAAATTGAAACCCAGTCCTTTTAGCAAAATATCGACAAGCAAATTACATAAAACCAAAAGAATATCTAAAAGAATCGCCTGCATTGTGTTGAACCGGATAAAATGGGCAATCCTTTCGTTTCTAACGACCAGCAAGAACAAAACGAAAAAAATGATAATTCCGGCTAAACCGAAAGGGACTAACGTGAAAACAATAGCTACCGGGAGTAAAAGTATTTCTAAAGCAGTTCCCAAAAGGGGAATTTGGCTCAATAAAGGCAACCTCAACTGGAGCGCAAACTGCATTACATAGAATAAAGGCAGTAAATAGGTAAGGGAAGCAAAAATTCGATCTTTAACCGTCGTTGATCCGCGCCAAGTCATCTTTGGTTCTCCTTTTTGGGTTTGGGGGGCAAATCGTTATCCAACTATGTTCAGGATAGCGTAGATGACCTATTTCGATGAACGTTGTCATCTGTCATCGGTCATTGGTCGGGATTTAAGGGCTATTTCAGGCAGAGAAAATAGTTCAGTTTATTTCCCCGGATGATAAACTACTCAAGGTTCGCGATGCGGAAACCCATTTCACATTCATATTGCTCCGGTTGATGGGGTGTGAGTTTACGAACAGCATGACCACACCCCAGCTTACCCTGACGCCAACGCGGTTGACCCTTGCTGTCAGCCAGTAAACAGCTTTGACAAACTTGATTGGGGGAAAGAATTTGCTCTTCGGTAAGAATAACTAACATAGAACGCCTCCGGTCAAATCCACTAGACCGCTGATCCCATCTTAATTTATGTCTTTAGCTAGAGGCTCTCGATCAACACACAGCTTAACTTTTCTGACTAAATACTGACCGTCTGAGAAAAACTGGGGAGGTGGGTCAGGTTTGAGCAAAGCAACAGCAACGGGCAATATGGTAAAACTTGTATGAACCCAACTGCACGGCAATAGCATCTTAAGGGATTGACGGACGTGACTCAAACAAACTTAGATTTTCTTGCCCAAACTGACCCAGAAGTGGCTGAAGGGATAAGCCTTGAACTCCAGCGCCAGCGTGACCATCTGGAATTGATTGCCAGTGAAAACTTTACCTCGCCTGCGGTACTGGCGGCTCAAGGCTCGGTTTTAACCAATAAATACGCGGAAGGCTTACCGGGAAAGCGCTACTATGGCGGTTGTGAATTCATCGACAAAGTAGAACAGCTTGCCATTGACCGGGCTAAACGGCTCTTTGGTGCAGCTCATGCGAATGTCCAACCCCATTCCGGCGCTCAAGCCAATTTTGCCGTATTCCTGGCGCTGCTCAAGCCAGGAGACAGGATTATGGGGATGGATTTATCCCATGGGGGACACCTCACCCATGGTTCACCGGTAAATGTGTCCGGGAAGTGGTTTAATGTGTGTCACTACGGCGTTAACCCCGAAACCGAGCAACTCGACTATGATCAGGTGCGAGAGCTGGCTCTCAAAGAACGTCCCCAACTCCTGATTTGTGGCTATTCGGCTTATCCGCGAATTATTGACTTTGAAAAATTCAGAAGCATTGCGGATGAAGTGGGCGCTTACCTGATGGCGGATATTGCTCACATCGCGGGTTTAGTGGCGACGGGTCATCATCCGAACCCCATTCCCCATTGTGATGTAGTCACCACAACCACGCACAAAACCCTACGGGGAACCCGAGGTGGCTTAATTCTCACCCGTGATCCTGAACTGGGGAAAAAGTTGGATAAAGCGGTGTTTCCGGGAACTCAGGGCGGTCCATTGGAACATGCGATCGCGGGGAAAGCTGTCGCATTTGGTGAAGCGTTAAAACCAGCGTTCAAGGACTATTCGGCTCATGTAATTGAAAATGCCAAAGCCCTGGCAAGTCAACTGCAAAAACGGGGTCTGAAAATTGTATCAGGTGGCACCGATAATCATTTAATGCTGGTGGATTTACGCTGTATTTCCATGACCGGGAAACGGGCGGATCAATTGGTGAGTGGTGTTAATATTACCGCCAATAAAAATACAGTTCCCTTCGATCCTGAATCTCCCTTCGTCACCAGTGGCTTACGTCTGGGTTCCCCCGCGATGACTACACGAGGGATGGGCGTTACCGAATTTATCGAAATTGGTGATATTATTGCCGATCGCTTACTCAATCCAGAGGATGAAACCATCGCCGCTGATTGTCGGCGTCGCGTTGCTCAATTGTGCGATCGCTTCCCCTTATACCCCCATCTGAATATTCCTGTACCCACACTCGTATAAATTTGTCATTCGTCATTTGCCATTTGTCCCTTTTTTGACCCTGTTCCACACGTAAATAACCGGAGCTTGGTAGGTTGAGCAGTAACATCGAATAACTGGGACTAGAAGAACAGGGAGGCTTTTTTCTTCCTGTTCCCTGTTTTGAGCAAGGACAAATGACGAAGGACAAAGAACAAATCTATGAGCGCAGAAATCATTTGTGTTGGTACCGAGTTACTGCTGGGGGATATTCTCAACACGAATGCCCAGTTTTTAGCTCGCGAATTGGCGGATCTGGGTATTCCTCACTACTATCAAACCGTTGTGGGAGATAATCCTTCTCGGTTAAAGCAAGTCTTGGCGATGGCTTGCGAACGCTCGGCGATTCTGATTTTTACGGGAGGACTAGGACCGACGCCAGATGACTTGACTACGGAAACTTTAGCAGATTTTTTTGGCGTTGGATTGATTGAGCAATTTGACATTATCGAGGATATTACTCGCAAATTTGCTCAACGGGGGCGTCAAATGACCCCAAGTAATCGCAAGCAAGCCTTGATTCCTGAAGGTGCCAAGGTTCTACCTAACCCAACTGGAACCGCACCGGGTATAATTTGGCAACCGCGCCCGAACTTAACGATTCTCACCTTTCCCGGTGTTCCCAGTGAAATGCAGGGGATGTGGCAAGAAACGGCGGTTCCTTATCTCAAAGCTCAAGGCTGGGGAAAACAAATTATCTACAGTCAAACCTTACGATTCTGGGGGATTGGGGAATCGGCTTTAGCCGAAAAAGTTGCGCCGTTTTTCCACTTAACGAACCCCACTGTCGCCCCCTACGCCTCTCAGGGAGAAGTCCGGTTACGGGTTAGCGCCCGTGCGCCGTCTCAAGGTGAAGCATTACAGCTAATTGAACCTGTTGTCAAGGATTTGCGGCAAATTGCTGGAACTAACTATTTTGGTTCAGACACAGATACTCTCGCCTCGGTTGTGGGTCAGCTTTTACGGGAAGCGAATCAAACGGTAAGTGTGGCGGAATCTTGCACGGGGGGAGGGGTAGGGAGTCTGTTGACAGCCGTTCCGGGAAGTTCTGAGTATTTTAAGGGTGGGATAATTTCTTATAGCAATGACGTGAAAGTCTCCTTAGTTGGGGTTAAGTCATCAGATCTGGATAAATGGGGGGCGGTGAGTAAACAAGTCGCCCAGGAAATGGCATTGGGTGTGCGATCGCGGCTAGCAACGGATTGGGGCGTGAGTATTACCGGCATTGCTGGACCTGGTGGGGGGAATGAATCTAAACCGGTGGGGTTGGTTTATATGGGTCTGGCGTCGCCAGATGATAGAGTGGAATGTTTTAAATATAATTTTGGTCGCGATCGCTCTCGGGCTTCGATTCGTCACCAGAGTGCCTGTTATGCCCTAGACCAACTGCGACGCCGATTACTGAGCTGATTCCATCCGGCTCAGGTATAACCTGAGTTATAACTAAAGGTAGAGGAGTACGGAACCGTCGCGATCGCCGGATCGATTCCAGATTCCTTTTGGGGGATAGCTCGCCTTTGGTCTGTCGTGTTATGCTTAAAGTTAAGAAATGCAACAGATGGGTTGTAAAGATTCAAAGGGTGAGTTACATCCAACTTTAAGCCTGTGGACTGGTTAAGTGCCGTCACCACCAGAGTGAAGCAGGAAGTAAGCGGCAAGCCTAGTTGTGTAAAACCATACCTAGACAGGCATAAGTCTTATTTAACGGTGTATCCCAAAAGGAAAACTGCTCAGTTTAATATCGGCGTCATAGTCTTAACTTGACTTGGGCAGGGTTTCCACGTTTGGTATCCAATAGTCCCCAAAGTCTTGCGGAGAAAGAGCTCTAACACTCGTCCTGTTGTTAAGACTCTCAAAAAGCTATTAAGTTGTCTCACAGGAGCATTCAGTTTAATGGATTATATAGATAAGGTGTTGGAAAAACTGAAAGAATGGGCACGTAAGCTGGTTGAAACCCTTTTGGGTCCTGAACCTCAGCCGGAACCTGAACCAATTCCCATTCCAGTTCACAATCCACGCCGTCGTTCCCGGTAATTTGGAGAGGTGCCGAACGAAGTTCGGAGTTCTTTGAGTATTCTCGTCCTGCATGGTCCAAACTTGAATCTCCTAGGACTCCGAGAGCCTGGTATTTATGGGTCTGTGACGTTGGCGGAAATCGACCAACTCTTGCAGCAGGAAGGCAAGTCCTTATCCTGTCAAGTTGTGACATTACAGTCCAACCATGAAGGCGTTTTAGTTGATGCCATACAGGCAGCGAGAACGCAGCATGATGGGATTTTAATTAATGCGGGTGCTTATACTCATACCAGTGTAGCCCTGCGCGATGCCTTAGCTGCTGTAGCCCTGCCAGTAGTGGAAGTGCATCTGAGTAATATCTATCAGCGCGAGCCCTTTCGACATCACTCATTCATCGCCCCCATAGCTGTGGGTCAAATTAGCGGTTTTGGCGCCGAAAGTTATCGCTTGGGACTCTTAGCTCTCGTCCATACCCTGAAAACCGTGGCAAGAGCAAATTAATGCAGCATTCTCTGATCAGCCGATTTCAAGGAGCATTACTGGGTAGTTTGATCGGTGAGCTTGTCAGCCATCACCCTGATCAAGAACTCGGTAGTCCAGTTGGTTGGAAATCGCTACAGTTAGCCAAAAGCCAACCCAAACCCCCTCAGTCCCACCTCTATATTCCCCAACTTTCAGATTGGAGTAAAATTTCCACCTGTGGAATAGAGAGTCTAATTGACACAGGCAGGCTGGATATAGACGATTGGATCATTCATTGTCGCCAAACCCAACCCTCACTCCTAGAATTGAAAGGGAAAGCACAAAGTAGCGAAGCCGCAGTGCTTTCCTTACAAATGGCGCTTTTTTTTCACGAGAATCCAGAATGGTTACGGCAGACTATAATTCAGGCGGCGGCAATTTGGCAAGTCGAACCCAACGCCTCGGCTGGGGTGTTGGCAATCGCGATGGCGATGGCTGTTATGCTCACCGAAACAATCAACCCAACCACCCTAATTCCCCATATCCTCAAAGGCTTAGGGACACAACCAACGGTCTTAGCCTACCAATTAAAACAAGTCCAAACCCTGATCGAAGCTGGTGCAGATTTAGAAACCACCACCAGGAAAGTGCGACGGGAGCCAGCAAATTTAGGCAATAGGGAGGATGCCTCAGATATAGCGATCGCTTTAGCCTTTTACTGTTTCCTCTATACCCCTTCAGATTTTCGCCTCTGTGTTCTCCGTGCCGTTCGTAGCGGTTACCAAAACCCAATTACGGCGGCTCTGACAGGGGCATTAGCGGGTGTTTATCAAGGTATCAATGGTATTCCAGTAAGCTGGCGAGTTGCTGCACTAAAAATTCCGGCACTCGAAAACAGGCGACAATTAACCGAGCAATTCTTTGCCGTTTGGCTGGGGGTTTACGATCAAAACAAAATCAAGAGTCGGTACAAACAAGCAGCCGTCGCTGCACCAGGTGTTATCCAACGTCGTTTATTAAAGTAGGGGTGGGTCAACCATGTTTTGTAAGCTAAAAAAAGCTAAACTAAGACATTAAAGTCCATAAATAACCCGTTGTGAACTCTGAAGCGGTTCTTACTTAAACATCAGGGGTGAATTAAACCTACTTAAATCTGTGTAAACAGATTGATTCACCCACCAGGGGCAGGATTAGACCTACGTTAGAGCGGTCAAGACACCTAGGAATTCGCTAGTTCGCTCTTCTCTGTCGGTTGAGATTAAGGAATGCT
>NZ_JAVJZI010000247.1:0-9825 GCF_040223135.1 Coleofasciculus sp. G3-WIS-01 | reverse complement strand
CAATCGTAGACACGATTACTATAGTGTCTCTAACTGGGAGCCGTTGGTTAAGGCTGATATCGAGCAACAATGCCGGGTATCAGCCAAGCGGTGAGCGTTAACGGTCATTGACCAAAAGTTACACCGTGGACTTATACCAAGACAGAATTACTGATGGGTAGGTTTGTCTAGGTTTTTAGAAGCGGTAAGGAGACAAAGATTGTCCTAGAAGCCCCCCGAACATCGCACGATAATCAAGTTAATCTGTATGGAGTTCTCGCCATGAGTTTATCCCTTACGCCAGAAATTGAACAACGGATTGCCCATCAATTAAATCGGGGACGCTACCAGTCGGCGGATGAAGTGATATTAGCCGCCTTGGAACTATTAGATAAAAGAGAACAATATTTAGCCGAACTCCGCCAGAAAATCGAAATCGGGGAAAGCCAAATTCAACAAGGAAAGGTTACAGATGGAGAACTTGTATTTAATCGCCTGCTGAACCGTTTACAGCAACAGACTGAGGATTCCTAATGGGGACTTATTCATTCTCTGATGCTGCTCTAGCTGACTTAGACGAGATTTGTGCATCCATGTCGGAAATAAACCCAGACTTGGCGATTCGATTTTTTAAAAAAGTCCGAGATAAGTGCCGTCAGTTTGCTCAATTCCCCAACATGGGCAAAACGTACAGTTCAATCAAAGCAAATCTCCGAGGTTTTATTGTGGAAAATTACATCATATTTTACTTTCCCCGACCTGACGGGATAGATATTGCTCGCATCATTAATGGGTATCGAGACTTAGAATCATTGAATATCTGAAATTATCAGAAATCCCTGGTATATAAAAGAATCACGGGTAGCCATCATATCTATGCGATCTTTAGTGGGCAATAAACCGAGTTTCTGCGCTTCAATTTAGAGGGGTGTTAACTTACTGAATACTGTGGTTAAATGCCTGGAATTGTTCCTGAGTAATCCGCCCCGCTTGATACAGGGTTTGGGTAATTTCTGAAATCGTTAACACGGAATGCGCCTGATAACCGTTGTCCCTCAATCTATCCTTCACTCCCCCTTCGTGATCAATAAATACGACAATATCCTGCACGTTTAATCCCCCTGTCTCCAACTTCGCCGCCCCTTCCATCACACTCTTACCACTAATCAAAATATCATCTACCACAACCACTGTTTCCCCTGGTTCAAAGTGACCCTCTATAACCCGTCGCGTCCCATGGGCTTTTACTTCCTTGCGGGGAAAAATCATCGGGTGATGCAGGCGCAGGGATAACCCGGTTGCCGTGGGTAATGACCCATAAGGAATCCCGGCAATCCGGTCAAAGGTTAAGGTTTGCAGAATCTCTGCATAAGCACTCAGCATTAGATGGAAAAGTTGGGGATTGGAGATAACTTTTCTCAAATCAATATAGTAGGGAAAAACGGCTCCAGATGCTTGGACAAATTCGCCAAATAGAATACAACCCATGTCATAAAGTTGGAGAATTAAATCCTGATGGGGATGTTGTTCGAGAAAACAGACATCCGGCATCCATAGGTCACAAACAGAACCCGCTTGAATCTTTCTCCCTCTTGCCTGATTAATCTCCTCTCGCAGGGGTTGTATCGCGGCGGCGGGTTCTTCTGTGGCTAACATATCCTGGGGAACTGGTATTAATAACCCCTCACCATTGGCATTTAACCCAGCAGCTAAAATTTGGTTAAGTTCAGCACCTCCCTCCGCCCAGATACTCCGGGCTAAAATTAAGCGTTCTGGGGCAATTGCCCGAATTTTTGCCAATATGTCTGGAGAGGTTGTGCCAACTTCTAAGGCTAAATCTTCGGGTGCGCCCCAGGTTTTGGCTTCCTTCACCACTTGCAGATAAAGCGGTGTTTGGGGTTGGGGATACTGCTGTATGGCAACAGCCGCCGGATTGGAGGTGCAGCAGAGAATAAAGACGGCTTTACCGGGATAAATTAAAAAGGGTGCAACGTGGTCTTGTCCAGAATAAGGACTCAGCGTAACCGCATCAACCCGCCATCGAGTAAAAATGGTCTTTGCAAAAACAGTGCTAGTGTTTAGGTCACCATGTTTCGCATCTAAAATAATCGGGATGGAGTCAGGAACCGCCGCGAGTGTCTGTTCTAATAAGTCTAGTCCCGATGCGCCCAACGCCTTGTAAAAGCCAAATGTGGGCTTATACGCACAGACTAAATCCGCCGTTTGCTCGATAATGAAGTGGAGCCAATCCCTTAACCCATCAATGGGATCACCTGAGTGTCCTCCGGTAGAGTAACGTCTGGGCATCATTTCTGGGTTGGGATCGAGTCCGACTACGAGTAAACTTTGATGTTGTGCGATCGCATGATTGAGTTTTTCAAAAAAGCTCATTGGGCTTTGCCTTTGGCAGGTAAGGAATAGGTCTTAATTACATACTCCAATAATCCCTCGCAAGCATCGAGGAGTAAATCAATCACTTGGTTAAATCCCTCTGGACCCCCGTAGTAGGGATCAGGAACGTCTCGTATCCGATGACGAGTGGCAAAATCACACATTAATCGCACCTTATCCCGATACTTCCCCGTAGCATCCAGGAACATAATATCGCGTAAATTCTCCCGATCCATCGCCAAAATCAGGTCAAACGCTTCAAAGTCAGAGACTTGAAACTGTCGGGCTTTCCCCTTGAGGATGATTCCCCGTTCGCTGGCGGCTAGAGTCATGCGTTGATCGGGAGGAGAACCAATATGATAATCACCCGTCCCCGCCGAATCGCAGACAATGCTCTCCTGAAGTTCCGCTTGTTCAATTAAGTGATTCATAATGTTCTCGGCAGAGGGAGAACGGCAAATATTACCAAGGCAGACAAAGAGTAGTTTGCAGGGCATAGGTATAATGGATAGTTCTGTACAAAATTGGATGTTTAACCCGCGATCAGCAGTGACTATCACGTTTTAATGTCGGTCATATAGCCGCATCCGTGTTAAGTTTAGCAACGCAGCCGCCCGATTTTGTGATGATTTGAGGAAAATTATTTGATGTTCAAGTCGCGCCGCCGTCGCACCTACCGTAAGCGCCGCAGTCCCTTGCCGTTGCTCGCGATCGTTTTGGCGATTCCGATCGCCTTGATTCTCTTAGAATTGTCCACTCGGCTGTTGGTTGGTGTCATGGGCAAAAGCGCTGAGTTAGCTGCTTATGAGGGTGAACCAGCGATTGTGAATGTTTACCGCCTCAAGTTTTTGAATGACACTAACAAGCCTTATGATGGTTTATCCGAACAAGGGCGATTGGCTGCCCACCGTAGTCTTGCTGTAGGTTATCAGCTTGTTGGCGACCAAACCAGCAATTTTTGGCAGATTAATCCCCAAGGATTCCGCGACACTGAACCTGTCCCCTTAGCCAAACCCAACACTGAATTTCGGATTTTTTTACTGGGAGGATCGACGGCGTTTGGTCAATGGAATCCCAGTAATCAAGCCACCATTGCTGCTCAACTGGAAGCGCGTCTCAATGAACGGGTTGCCCAACAGCAGCGTTCTCCGGAGAAATATCGACCAACAGACTTGCCCTTCTATAAACCAGATTTAGAAAAGGCGTTGGCATTACCTCCTAAGATTAAAGGCGGTCAATATCGGGTGATTAATGCGGCTGTACCGGGGTATGCATCGGGGAATGAATTGGCTCAGTTAGCGTTGCAGATTTTGCCCTATCAACCTGACGCGATCATTGTTTTGGATGGATACATGGACTTGCTCCTACCGAGCGATCGCATGGCAACGGATATTCCCCATATTGAAACATTTCTCAGTAATGCGTCTGGGCATTTTTGGACGCACCTCAGCCAAGAGTTAACCTCTTTGGTAACCAACACCTATCTTGTCAGAGCCATCCAATACTGGATATTAAATCCCCAACCCTCAGTCAGTCGGCTGAGTCTAGCCGCGTTGAATGGTACAGCACACTTGGTAAATTATCTTCCGGCTGATTCAGAGGAACTACAGGAACGGGCAATTCGATACCGCGATCGCCACAAGCAAATGATTCGCTTGGCAACTGGGGCATCCATTCCCTTAATTATCGCCATACAACCAGAAATTACCGGTCGCGGTAACCAAAAAATCTCACTCAGAGAGAAGGAAATTTTGATTGAATTAGGAGCCGTCTACCAACAACGCATCCAAGATGGCTATGTCGCTTTAGCCCAATCGCTACAGCAGCTTCAGAACTGGTATCCCCAAAATGTGAAAACCCTAAACTTCTACAACGTTTATCGCAATTTTTCAGATCGGGCGTTTTGGGATGCCATTCATTTGACCGAGGAAGCCAACCGAGTCATATCTGAGAGCTTATACCAAACGTTGAGTGCTTCACCCAAGCTGCAAGTACCTCCGTCTCGACCTATACCTTAGTTTGAAGGATTAGTGGGACTTGAACGAAAAAAGAACTAAAACAAGTTATAATTTAGTCATAGTAAGCTTTTCACGTTCTTTCGCTTTACCATGAAAGAAACCCATCCGGCAGCCATGCCATTCTTACTCTTCTGTGCGTAGTAGTGCCGTCACAGCGTTAGGTAATATCGCCAAGAAAGACGCAGGAGCCATCACTCAATACCTCCCCCCATCTCCTTACCTTAATCCCAACTGATTCTGGTCAATCTGCCCTCAGCATCATCCTCGCTATCCAAGAGAACTGCAAGTTCTATAACTACGAAATTTGGCAGGAAGCCCTATCTAGGGGATGACGAGGTGACGGGGTGATGGGGATACGTTAAGACATTCCCCTGTTGCCTTTTCACCCAGAAACACGGCATTTCGACTTCAGAACACGGAACTTGAAGTTCGGAACACGGAATTTGAAGTTCGGAACACGGAACTTGGGGTTCAGAACACGAAAGGTGGAGTTCAGAACACGAAACTTGGGGTTCAGAACACGGAATTTGAAGTTCAGAACACGAAACTTGGGGTTCAGAACACGAAACGTGGGGTTCAGAACACGAAACGTGGGGTTCAGAATTTGAAACGCCGAGTAAAAGACTCAAATGACCAAGATTTGAGCAGCAAAGGTGAGGATTGTTCTGGCGTAGTCGTGTCTTCATGTTTCAGTTTTCGGGGTTTCCGGGCAAATCCTTGTCCCATTTTCTCGACTTTTATCCTGTCCACCTCATTAAATAGAGCTAGGACTTACGCAACACCTCTATCTGTAGGGTGCGTTACGCTACGCTAACGCACCATTGCCACCATATATAATGTATCTGGGTAAGTCCTGAGGGCATGGCATTGCCATGCCCCTACCATTGTTTAGAGCGAATTGATCCGGTAGGGGCACTCTGATTATCGTGCCCTGATCTAGGTAAGCTTTGACCGATTATTAATTCCTGAGAAATCCAGTTCAGTTTGAATACCTAAAGCTTTCTTCTTACCCTTCCCTTGTGTTTTTACACACATCTGAGCTTTTTCTCTAACCGATTCTGAAGTCCAGAGTCCCTTCTCCCTCCTTACCTTCACTGTTTTGTTAGTAAACAGGCAATTATAACCCTCTCGAATCTGTTGTAAATAATCACGTTCCTGATCAAGTTTCTGGAAACGGCTTAAAATATCATCGACAGAACCAATCTCAATACCAAGCCAACGGCGATGTTTCATCTCTGCGACGACATAAGTTGTCCCTGCACCACCAAAGGGATCAAAAACAATATCTCCTTGATCAGATGCCATTTCAATAATCCGATCTATCAGTTTAATAGAAAGTTCATTCGCTCCTTCTCGCTGCTTATAACGCTTGTGTCTAACGGGTGGAATATCGTACCAGACATCGGTTAGATTGACACCTCTAGGATTCATTTTATGTTTATAGCCTCCGTAATCGCGCAACTCCCGATAACAGTTTGAGCATATCTCTAGCGGAAGCCTATCCGGATGAAAGGTTTTTGGCTTTTCCCCCTTACAATAGTAAAGCAGTGAATAATGGGAAGGATATAACCGTCCAGCAATAGTAAATCTGTATTTAATATCAACAGATATCCAGTGCCTAAACGTTAGGCGGTGATTCAGAAATCCAGATAGGTGACTATTCCACTTAGGCAGATTCCAGAGGAATAAACTACCCGCAGGCTTTAAGATGCGAATACATTCATTGAGCCAAGCTTCACACCACTCTAAATAATCAGATTTGTTTAAATTATCATCTATGCCTGAAGGATAGTTTTTACTGAGATTAAAAGGGGGATCGGCAAAAACTAAATCAACCGTTTCTGCTTCCATGTCGCGCATCAAATCTAGGCAATTTCCCTGATATAACTGTCCATAATCAGTTTTGAACATTAATCTTGGCGTCGTTGTATCAGCAGGCAATGATGGACTATCAGTTTTAATAATTTCATAAATTTCTTCAGCCTTATTCTGTATGGCGGCAATGGTTTTCCGATCCAGACAACCCATTAACAACTTAAGTTTTAGGCGAGGAATATTTGTCACCGAACAAATTTTATCTAAATCTGTATCCGAAGGCAAAATTCTATTTTTATCGTAGTATCTAAGTCGTTCAACAGAAATACCTGTTTTAGACGCTAATTGCTTAATCGCGACTGAATCATCGGATTTGATACCGATGGCTTGAAACAATGGATAAGCGACAGACATGAGCCAAGTTTTCTCCGTTATGTCAATCAGACTGGGGTGAGGCTTTTGTAGCCTATAGGCAACTGCATCGTTCCGTCAACCAGGATACCCTCTAGTTTGGAGGATACACCGTGACGCCAGAAAAAGCATTTGGGAAGGTTCTTCAGCGTCTGAGGAAGGCAAAACGCCTTTCACAAGAAGAGCTTTCCTTCCGAAGTCAGCTTGACCGAACATTTATTTCTCGTCTGGAAGGGGGGCTAAGACAACCTACCCTATCAACGATTATCAAGCTTGCAGAGGCGCTTGGTGTGTCGGCTGCATCCATTGTGGCTGAAGTAGAAAACCTGCTGAATGAAGATAAACAGGACTGAATTTCTGATTAGAAAAGGGCAGTTTGCAGACACAGAGGAATTTGAGCAAGTCCTAGAAGAAGTTTATACTGCGATTCATGCAGTTCACTGGCCCCCAGGCAATAATCAGTTTATCCTGCGTGAGGAAAACAAGAAACATAAAAATGGTGTAAAACCGATAAAGGAAAGCTGTATAACTGTCCTAGATGAGCAGTTTGGCTGGCAACGGGAAAAACGTATGAAGATCATAACGAATGCTCGCCCTGGTCCAGTAGATGCGGTTAAAACACTCTCTAATGATAGACAATTCGTAGTTGAATGGGAAACAGGTAATGTATCCTCAAGCCACCGCGCTTTAAACAAAATTGCCATTGGACTCCTTCAACGGGCAATTGTTGGAGGCTTGCTTATTGTACCCTCACGGGAAATGTACCAGTGGTTGACAGACCGGATCGGTAATTTTCCTGAGATTGAACCCTATTTTCCCCTATGGCGTGCTGTCCCTGTTGAGGAAGGAATTTTAGCTGTCATTGAGGTAGAACATGATCGGACTTCGCCGTCTGTTCAACGTATCGAAAAAGGAACAGATGGGCGAGCTTTACGCTAACTGTTTCATCCGTCTTAACCCTCCCTGTCCGTAATTCCAACCAGAATACTAACCAACTCCTCTAAATATTGTAGAGACGTTGTATACAACCGCTTGGAGAGAAGTTTTTGCTCTATAAAAAAGGCTCTTGCGTTTCAACAAGAGCCTTCAAGCCAATTAAGTTTTAGTGGATGAAATGAACCAATTTAGTCAAGATCACCCATAAACAATACTGGCTCACTCTCACGGTCAATACCTTTTTCAAATCCAGCAACAGCCGCACGAGCGCGACCGGCGTGCCAGAGGTGACCGATCAAGAAGAAGAATCCTAAGATAAAGTGAGCCGCAGCCAACCATGCACGGGGGTTAACGTAGTTAAACCCGTTCATTTCCGTGATAATGCCACCAACGGAGTTGATAGAACCGTTCGGTGCATGGGTCATGTACTCAGCCGCACGGCGCAGTTGCCAAGGCTGAATATCATTTCTCAGCTTATCTACATCCAGTCCGTTAGGACCCCGTAGCGGCTCTAACCAAGGACCTTGGAAATCCCAGAAGCGCATGGTTTCACCACCGAAGATAATTTCTCCAGTTGGAGAGCGCATCAGGTATTTCCCTAGACCAGTAGGACCTTGAGCTGAAGCAATGTTTGCCCCTAACCGTTGGTCACGCGCTAAGAAGACGAAGGACTGAGCCTGAGATGCTTCTGCGTTGGTTGGACCATAAAATTCGCTGGGATAAGCGGTGTTATTGAACCAAACAAACGAAGCGGCGATAAAGCCCATCAGGGACAACGCACCTAAGCTGTAGGAGAGATACGCTTCTCCAGACCAGATAAAGGCGCGACGTGCCCAGCCGAAGGGCTTGGTGAGTATGTGGAAGATACCGCCAGAAATACAGATCAGACCGATCCAAATATGTCCGCCGATAATATCTTCCATGTTGTTGACGCCGATGATCCAACCTTCTCCACCAAAGGGAGAGCGGGTTAGATAACCGAAGATCACCGCCGGGTTCAGCGTTGGGTTAGTAATGATCCGCACGTCACCGCCACCGGGCGCCCAGGTATCATAAACACCCCCCACAAACATGGCTTTAATCACGAGCAGGAAAGCACCCAGACCTAAGACAATCAGGTGGAACCCGATGATTGTGGTCATCTTGTTCTTATCTTTCCAGTCGTAACCAAAGAAGGCGGAGTACTCTTCTAAGGTTTCTGGGCCACGAACGGCGTGATAGATACCGCCCAGACCCAGAACAGCAGACGAAATGATGTGCAGCACCCCTACCACAAAGTAAGGGAATGTGTCAATCACTTCACCACCGGGACCTACACCCCAACCCAGGGTCGCTAGGTGAGGTAAAAGGATTGCGCCCTGTTCATACATGGGCTTTTCTGGAACAAAGTGGGCAACTTCAAACAATGTCATTGCCCCAGCCCAGAAGACAATTAATCCAGCATGGGCGACATGAGCCCCCAGTAATTTACCGGAGAGATTAATCAAACGGGCATTACCCGCCCACCAGGCAAAACCTGATGATTCTTGGTCGCGGTTTCCCGCCACCATGGAACTACTAGAGAGCGTTACCACGGGGTAGAACCTCCTCAGGGAATACAAACTTTTGGTGTGGTTGGTCTTGAGGCGCCAGCCAAGCCCGGACTCCTTCATTCAGGAGAATGTTCTTGGTGTAGAATGTCTCAAATTCGGGGTCTTCCGCCGCCCGGATTTCCTGGGAGACGAAGTCATACGCCCGCAGGTTCACGGCTAAGCCAATCACACCCACTGAACTCATCCATAAGCCTGTCACGGGGACAAACAACATGAAGAAGTGCAGCCAGCGCTTGTTGGAAAACGCAATCCCGAAAATCTGAGACCAGAAACGGTTCGCCGTTACCATTGAATAGGTTTCTTCGGCTTGGGTGGGGTTAAACGCCCGGAAGGTATTTGACCCTTCACCATCTTCAAACAAGGTGTTTTCTACCGTTGCACCGTGAATCGCGCAAAGCAGAGCTCCACCTAAGATACCCGCCACTCCAATCATGTGGAAGGGGTTGAGTGTCCAGTTGTGGAACCCTTGGAAGAATAGCAAAAAGCGGAAGATTCCGGCTACGCCAAAGCTGGGAGCAAAGAACCAAGAGGATTGCCCCAAGGGATAGATCAAGAATACGCTGACAAATACCGCGATAGGTCCACTAAAGGCAATGGCGTTGTAGGGTCGAATTCCGACCACGCGGGAAATTTCAAATTGCCGCAGCATAAAGCCAATTAAGCCAAAGGCACCATGCAGGGCG
>NZ_JAVJZI010000245.1:0-5395 GCF_040223135.1 Coleofasciculus sp. G3-WIS-01 | reverse complement strand
GAGGATTGTTGCGATCGCGCCCCCATATCCTATATGTTGTAATCCTGTCATTCTGTAATCTTGTATGGGTTTCTCGCTGCACTATCTTCAGGGGAAATCCATTAATTGTGTGGGCGCACGCCGTGCGCCCCTACTATTGTGATGGGGAAAGGTATTACTTGTTTGGGCGCAAACCTTGCGCCCCTACTATTGTGATGGGGAAAGGTATTACTTGTTTGGGCGCACGCCGTGCGCCCCTACGCCCCCGCTATCGTGATCGGAAAATCCATTAATTTATTCGACTCGCCCTCTTCGTTGGTTCACCTGTGGGAAAGGATAACTCGGTGGGTTAGGTTGGATAGGGAATTAAGTGGTTTGTTTCCTGAATTGATTACCGCCTAACCCACCCTACAGATTCCGGTTAATTTGGGTCTATAGGACGGCACATTTTTCCATGATATAAAATTACCTAAAATCAGACAGAAAGTCAAGCATTAATCCTATTTTTTTAGCCCCGATTACTTTTGTGATGTGCCCGAAAAACTCGGACCTCGGTAGGATTGAGGAACATTCAGAACTTCATCTGGAATCGGGCAAAATCTGGGTAAGTCTAGGGTGACAAGGGATGGTGGGGAATGTTGCTAAACTGTAGGGGCGCATGGCGTGCGCCCATAAAATCTGCAAATCTAATCCATCATTTTAGCTGGGTCACGCCACTACGGGTTACGGTTAATCTGAGTCTATAGGACGGCACATTTTCCCATGATATAAACTTACCTAAAATCATACAGAAAGTCAAGCATTAATTCTATTTTTTTAGCCGAGATTTCTCCTGTGAGCTGCCATAAAAACCGGAACCTTGGTAGGATTGAGGAACATTGAGTCCTCATGTCAAATCGGGTGTAATCTGGGCGAAAACTGAGTTATAGGGGATGAAGAGTAATGAGGCGATCGCACAAAAGAAACGTTTAGTCTTCATAATTCTTGTCCTGCAATGAAAATTTGCCTCGAACACTTAAATCCACTTCACCGGCGTCGTGAGACTCAAACCCATCAAATGCCTGGTGTATCTAACAGATATTGACTGATTTGTCCTTGTGCCTCAGCAGTGCCAGTCCTTTCAACTGTGCGACACAACCTGAGACAATCCTCAAAACTTTGTGCTGAATCCTATAGCTGATAAGGGTTACAGACTAGGGAGGGAGACTATGCGATCGCATCCATCATTTTTGGCTTACTTCTCTTCTGGGCGGCTTCTTACTGGGGAAACTTGAAAAGCAAGAACGCTAACACCGATGCCAAATTAACGAACGATAGTATCCTAAACTTGGACGCGAGCACAGCTGACTGGAGCATAACATTCAGTTTCGGGCTGTAGTTGATGAAAAGGGAGCCAACTTACTGTTCACCTTCTGTGCAACTTCCTGATTTGTAATCACATAACGGTAATGGGTTGAACCTTGAATAATCACCCGAATTTTGTCCTCTTTAAATCGTTCGCTACTCACTTCTATATGCCCAAAACCTGTTTCACTCCATGCCTGAAGTAGGATTGTCTCCAAGCGTTGCAGGAACTCATCGATATTCGGGGTGGTAGAATGGGATGACATAACCAATGCCTCGATAGGATAGCAATTGTTCCTGGCGATGCGATCGCGCTTCGAGTAAAGCCGCTGATTCGTATGGCTCCAGAACCTTTTTCTCACTTTGTATAAAAAAGGTATATCTTAGGCAAAGAGTGTTTGTCAAGACAAATTATGTAAAGTTATGTGTGTTTTTTGCCTCTACCTTTCTCACATCGGTCAGGTTTTGTATAGAAAGGCTAGTGGGGGAATCGGATAATGTTCTGGGCGCACGTTGGTTATTGGTGTCATATCATGTCGGGTTGAATACTGACGCATAAATTTGCATGAGCAAGGTTTACTCTGCTTGAGTCAGCGACATTCTACTAAAAATAGATTGCTACTAAAAGTTTTGTGGAGACATTAGTGTGGCAGGAAATGAAAAAGCTATATGCGAGTTTCTCTTCTCAAATATGGGACGCATAAATCTCAAGCACATTGGTATACTTCGACAAATAGGAATTCCTGACAAAAACTATACCGGTTATCGTCTAGCAGAATCTCTAAGTGATATAGCAACCCTATCAACAACAGATTCGAGGAAAAAAGCAGAGGCAGAATTTTTTCTCGGAAAATGATTTCAAAACAATTTTGAAATTTTTAATGATGTTAGGGAGTCCTAATTTAGGGATGTCACAACACCCAGCCGAATTAATTTTAGAAGCGCCAGCCACTCAGATTAGTCAATATACTATCAAAATTTATTCTTTTGATGAGTATTTCAATCGTTACAAGGAAAAATTACACATAGCCATCAGGCGACAATGGATAGGACAAACAAGTAAGAGCGAACATGGAAGAGCTATTAGTCTTGCAAAAAAGCCAGATAACTTGCCTTGGGTTTTTGACGACGTAGTTGGAATTCCAAGAGGAGGATGGAGAAATAATATTGATGAAGCCGATAGAAAAACCGTCTATTTTTTAATGATTGAAAAGAAAAAATAGGTGACGCGATAAAAATATAATGCTTAACTAAGATGTTGTTATGGGGTGAAGCTTTATCTGGTTTGGCTGATTTTGGGAGTCAGTGGCGAATAAATCTTGGTATATACTTTTCGCTAAAGCATAGCTTAAATTGACTGGAACAGCATTGCCAATCATTTTGTACCCAGCAGCTAATCGTTCATAGTAAAAAATAAAGTCATCATCAAAGGTTTGAATTCTAGCACATTCTCGAACTGATAAGCGCTGGTAAGGATGGGGTGATTTAGGGTCAAACATCCATTGGTCTTTTCCGATATGAATCATTTTATTTGCCTGGGGATGGATTGGTGCATGACGACCACCTGCCTGAATGGTAAATGATGGTTCATTCCAGGAACGAACACGGTTACGAGACATATAAATACTGGAGAATCCGCCAACCATATATTCATGATTGGCAACAAGACAGTCTTCCCCTCGGGTCTTGTTATTGCTCAATGCCGGGATTGCTGATTCTCGCAAATTCCATAAGGCATCTCGTAAGGTAAGAATACGAGATCCAGGCACTAAAGCGTCAAAGTTGAAGCATTTATTCAAGTTGATATGATAACCAATAAAAATAACTCGCTTTCTATCTTGAGGCACATTATAATGCCGAGCATTCAAGAGTTTGTAGGAAATGACATAGCCAGCTTCCTCAAAGGCTGCAATAATGTTCTGTAATGCCTTTTCATGCTTTTTGTGAAGCATTCCTGAAACATTTTCCGCCAAGAAAAAGCGAGGTTGCTTGTCTTTCAAAATCCGGATATACTCTAAAAATAATCTGCCGCGATCGTCATTGATTCCCTTTTGGGTCCCTGCCTCACTCCAACTTTGGCAGGGAGGTCCGCCAATAATCCCGAAGCAGTCTGGAATTTCCGCAGAAGAAACCTGTCGAATATCACGCCGATCAAGAAGCGTATCTGGATGATTGCTTTGATAGGTTTGCCACATATCTTTGTCATATTCATTTGCCCATATCACCTTAAAACCTGCTTGATGAAAACCCATGTCTAGCCCCCCACAGCCTGAAAATAGAGAGACTATCGATTTTTCCCTTAACGTTCCATTGGTGTCTAAGTTTTGCTTGTCCATCTTGACGCTTTACATCCGTAAAAGATTTGAGAAGCCTTTGCTTCAGTATAATTATTTAATTAGCTAATTATCTTTTTGTCAATATAGCTGTTTAGCTGGGGTACAATTTGCTTAACGTGACTTACTCAATCACTGGGCGAATGGCACAGACGCAAAGAAAGCCGGTATACGTGAAACCAGAACATCATGAAATTTTAAGACGCATTGCTTTTGAGCAACGTTGCAACATTTCGGATGTGTTAGATGCCGTATTGGAACAAGCAGACTGGGAAAAAATAACGCAAGAGGCGAGAAATAAGCCTGTACAGCGATCAATGAAACGGGGAGGAACCGATCAATGACAATATTCATGACTGACTAATGAACTTGCCAATCGTCTATCACCCCGACTACGTTACCCCCCTTCCAGCCGGACATCGCTTTCCCATGTCCAAATTCGGCAAACTCTGTGAACTCCTCCTCGCCGATAATATTGCCACTCCGGAACAAATCCACACTCCCAACACTCCACCCACAGAATGGATTCAACTGATCCACACCCCTGACTACATCCAAGCCTACTGTAACGGTACCCTTGACCCAAAAGCCCAGCGCCGGATTGGATTACCCTGGAGTCCCGGCTTGGTTAAGCGAACTTGTACGGCGGTTGGGGGTACAATCCTGACGGCTCAACTTGCCCTGACTCATGGTATTGCTTGTAATACGGCGGGAGGAACTCATCATGCATTTCCCGGCTACGGATCAGGCTTTTGTATCTTTAATGACCTCGCGATCGCGACTCGTGTCCTTCAGACTCTGGGATTAGCCCAAAAAATCCTAATTCTTGATCTGGATGTTCATCAAGGAGATGGTACAGCCTTTATTTTCCAAAATGACCCCACTGTATTTACCTTCTCCATGCACTGTGAGGTCAATTTCCCCGCCACTAAACAAAAAAGTGATCTGGATATTCCCCTCCCGGTGGGTATGGATGACGATGCCTACCTGCAAACCTTAGCCCACTATCTCCCCGATATTTTGTCTGAAGTTCAGCCTGACTTAATTCTCTATGATGCCGGAGTTGACACCCACGCATGCGATCGCTTTGGGAAGCTAGCACTTACGGATACTGGAATTTACCGCCGTGAAATGCAGGTACTCAGCACCTGTATTGCATCAGGCTATCCTGTCGCCAGTGTGATTGGGGGCGGCTATGGAGATAACCTGAATGCCCTGATATACCGTCACTCTCTCCTCCATCGTGCCGCTAATGATGTTTATCGTCATCTAGTATGAAGGGAACAGAGGTAGGGTGTGCATTGCCCACTTTACATAGGGGTGAGCTGATCACCTAGTAGTTTACAATTCATAATCAATCTCTCGGCACTGATACACTTCAACTACCCCAACTTACTCCGCTTCACCTAACGGTTCCGCTTCGCGCTCAGTTGGGGATTGCATCTATCGTCCACCTCAACTGCGAGTACCTTCCGAGGCGCTCGCCTTTGGCTTCGTCCGACGACGCATCAGGGACGGCTGAAAGACGCCCCGTACTCTCCCACTCTTGGCGAGAGAGCAACACTCTAAGTGCAACATTCCTAGCACCAACTAGATCTGCATGGAGAGTATATCCACACTGCTGACACACAAAAGTTAGACCCTTGTTAGGTCTATTTTCTTTAGATGTGTGACCGCAATGCGGACAAGCCTGAGAGGTGTAATGAGCATCTACTTTCACAGCTAAACTTCCAGACAAC
>NZ_JAVJZI010000242.1:0-8099 GCF_040223135.1 Coleofasciculus sp. G3-WIS-01 | reverse complement strand
ATAGCAAGCGCCATAGCGGTTAGGACACATCATTTATGTAGAGACGCGCCATTATGTAGAGACGCGCCATTATGTAGAGACGCGCCATTATGTAGAGACGCGCCATGGCGCGTCTCTACAATGGTGACGAAAGTCCTAATCGATGTGTCTACTGCTATAGCTACTGTAGGAATCAATAGATTGTACCAAGAGTTGGCATTTCCTCGAAAAAAAACCTCAGCCGTGAGGCTGAAGTCTGTGACATCCTCCCACACCAAACCCCTACTGTCACTCATCGCGATCGCACCCTAACCCTTGCAGCCGTTTCGCTCGTCTCACCCGCACCTGGGTATCGTCACTACCACTAGCGATCAGAATATTTCTCTTCAAAACATTTATATCAACACTATTAAATTTGAATGCTTGGTTTCTCAATGACCGACCCACTTCAATACCACTTGCATAATTTTCTGCTCGTTTACCCTGATTCGTTAGGGGCCACAGCATCATTCGCCCGTCATCGCCACCACTAGCTAAGTAACAACCCCCATTACTTAAAGCCACAGAGCGCACGGGTTGACCGCCATGACCATTCGACCAGCGATCAAGAATTTCACAAGACTGATTATCCACCAAACAGGATCGCATATTCCATAGAGTAATAGTGCCTTGATTATCAGCAGTTGCCAAAAGATATGGTTTTAATTTGGCAACATCCATGCTTAATATATAGTCATCTTTTCCCCCTTCCTCTCCGGCTTTGTATGTCACTTTACGCAGAGAATTATCACCCAAATTCAAAATAACTAACTGATTAAATCGTCCAGCAACTGCTAAATTTTGATTGCCTTGTCCTATAAATTCCAAGTTATAGACAGCGAAGTCAAAGTTTAGCTCCATAATCGGTTGCTTTTCGGAGTCTAATTGTCCTAGAGATTGGTCTAGATCTTGGTAAATATCCCACCCAAGCACCTTACCACTGCCATGACCGCTAAACAGATAACGAGAGTCTTCAGTAAACTCTAAGGCTAAGACCCGATCATCTTTTTGAAAAGAAAAAGAATCCATCAATTTTGGGGTTTCTGCCAATAAATTCAATAGTTGAATCTCACCATTTTCTAACCCAGCAGCGACAACATTATTATCTATCGGCTTATAACGAATAACCCGCACCGCTTTCCCCGTATCGGCAATTTCCTCTACTTCTGGATTAGCAACAGGATTAAAAAAGCCATCAACTCGCCATTTAATTAAACTTTCATCACTGGAACCACTAACGACATTCTGGCTCATGCCATTAAATTGCACCGAATTAACTGCCGCTTGGTGTCCAAACAACTTGTTATTGGGATTGAGCCAAGATAGCCACCAGATAAAATATAAAAGCAGAACTCCTCCACCCAAAACTAACCAAGCCGGAAGAATCGGATAAACATCCAGTCTTAACACTTGACTAGTGGGATTGGTATTTCCTAAACGCTGATCCGATAACATCGCCACCGCTTCTAAAGATAGCCGCTTGGTTCCACCCCATAAATGGCGTCGGGCTTGAACTCTAGTCGCTGCTTGAGCCGTTTGACCTGGATTCAATTCTGCGGGTTTATCCGGCAATTCTAAGGTACATTCCTGTTTGTCTTCACCTTGAATTTCAACAGTGACTTGCTGCTGAAGATTGCTATGATTATCAAATTCCAATGCGTAGGTAACGGGAACATTACGCCAGTTGGGTAACCAGGTGCGTTTGGCTGGAATTTGTTGCTGCTTGGGAGTGGCGCTAAATTCAACCAATCCCATGGGCAAAACTTCTAGGATACCTTCCACTTGGGCAGGAGTTCCATGACGATGAGTCGCCTCAATTGTAAAAGGATAAATCCGGCTGGGGGCTTGGGGAATATCAGGAATTTGGCAGATAAATGTTTCGGTTGCTTGTCCGCCAGGAGGTAGGTGTAACTGGCGTTCAATTCCATCCACAATCCAGGTTGGATCTAAGCCCGAAAACCTCAACGTAACATCAGTTTCAAGTTGACTAGGATTATAAACCCGTACCGGGATTTCCTGCTGATTTGCTGGATACTCTTGAAACTCCCCCACTGGCAGATCCAATTTTAACGGAATCGAACCCGTACCTTGTTCTAAAATTAAACGCAGGACTTCTCTGTCTTCATCTGGGAGTTCCATGGAGAAGACACGTACCGTTAGGTTCATTAGTCCCACAAACCCTGGTACAGGATTATCCACAATCGTCACCTGAAAATGGGTGACATCACCGGGAGGCTTTTTGGTACTCACTTCTGGGGAGATAATGTACCAATCCGGAAGGCGATCAACCTCAACCCCAGCCGCCATGACTTCCACCTGAAAACTGGCAAAGCGATCGCTATCATTCACCACCATAACTTCAAACGCAGCAGGTAGACCTCCTGGCTTAAATCTAAGTTGTTTTGGGGAAACAGTCGTATCAATTAAATTATCTGCCATTATTTTTTTCCTTACTCCTGAAACTACCCCAGTTTTCCTGTTCAGCAGTTCCCTCATCAACGGGAGCATGTCATCTTTGTAGGTTGGGTTGAGGAACGAAACCCAACTCCAGAGAGAGCCTGTTGGGTAACGCTTACGCTCAAGCCAACCTACTTGAACGTTTTATGCGAAACTGACATGCTTTCCTCATCAACACCCTAGATCAACTTATCAAACAGATCATCTCGACGGGATTTATCCGGCGGTTTTGATGGCTTGGAGGGGTGGGAAGGAGTTGATGTAACAACTTTTGGCGGTGGCTGCTGTCCCCAGGTTAGCTGTCGGCGACGCCAAGCCGTATACAAAATGTTAATCCCTATTTCCTGTGCTGTACGGATTGCTTCACGGGAGGTAAGTCCCTTTTCATTGATTCCCCACGCCCCTGATAAGTTACCTAGCGCGACGATAATTCCGCCACCGCTTAAGATTTGAATCGGCTTTCTATTGATAGTAGGTGTCGCAGCAAAGAGAAAGGGTTTAGTCCGAAGTAAGTCGTGGCGGTCTAATTTTTCCAGTGGAGTTAACAGAACTCCCAAACTTTGGGCAAACTCTTGGAATCGACCCGCGATCGAATTCTTTCGTCTGGCTAACTCTGTCGCAATCATCTCTCGTTCACTTACAATATCTTGTCGGCATTGCTTTAATCTTGTATCTGTATCAATATTTGGAGTGTTATCGATTTGAGTTAATGCCTGTTCGAGTTCATGGTAAAGTTGGCTCAGGTCTTTTATCGCATTGCCTTGCCTCCAATGTTTCAAGTCTGACGACGCTTCTACTAAAACTGTGCCTCCTGCCTTTAAATACTGTCGCAGAACCTCAAATTCAGATTCTCCTAATACATGGACTTGACGATCCGTCATAAAAAATAAATCATATTCTAAAATATTTTGTAGCTCTGTCAATTGTAAACTAAATTGCCCAATTTCATCACCCCCCTGCAGGGCTGGATAAAGTCCAGAAGTTGATTGCAGAAGATAGGAGAGATTCGCTAAAATACGCTCATGTTCATTGTTATCAACGGCTAGCCCTTTGTACATGGCAACTTGAACAACCGCCTGAGGTCGCGCTTGTGGCTGGAGACGGTAGCGCAAGTCCAACTGGTTATAGCTAGGGGAGAAAACATGGACGGGGACTTCAAGTTTAAATTTTCCAGCTTTAAGGAGAATCCGGCACAATTCCACATCCCCTTCAGTGGGTGGACTCGTCTTCTCATCAATCCGAAATGTTTCGATGATTCTATCTGTGGTTCTACGGGTGCGTAATTCTTCAGGATCTCTAAATTTAACTACCAAATAAACCATCAAGGGTTTTTCTGGCGCCGCTTCTGAAGAAATCCGGTAGGACATTGGTTCAGGCACTACGATAAAATTGCCAAATAAATCAATGGCAATTCCCGGTTGAATTTCGACCCAACGTTCATCTCGGTATTTTGCCACCACATCAGCGGGTGCGGGAACGATATGTACCCCCAAACCGAAGACAATTCCGGGCTGATGCAGAGATTGGTAATAGGTTCTACGATACTGACGGTGATATTGGTGCGCTAACTGCCAACGTTGGGCATCAATGAGTAAGCCATCTGTGACATGGAGACGCTCAAATTGTTGGATAGAAGGTGGAGGGAAATGGTTAGTCATTTGTCATTTCTCATTTCTCATTGGTCGTTTGTCATTTGTTTATGTCATTCAACATAGAGTTCATAGGTACAAAATGCGGGTTTTTCTTGTTGAATAATTTGATGAACTAATAATTCGTCAATTTTAGTCGGAGGATCAGGACGCAGTCGCACAATAAAATGATAAGGTTGTCCGCCGCCGATAAGGGAGTCTTGATTTAGGCGCGTGTTTCCCATCATAAATCCCTGACCAAAAACTTCTTGAATACAAATATGCCTTTGATGTTCTGGGAGATGATCATCTAAAGGTAAGTCAGTAAATAGATGTAAGTAGAATCTTAATCCCCTGCGCGTACCCCGCCAGCGATAAATCTCCATCGCCTGACGAATCAGATAGCGCTGTCGCTGTAGGCTTAAGGCGGGGTTAAGTTGCCAACCTACCCAATGGGCTAGAAAGGGTAGAAGTGTCTCTGGTGTCATTAAGGGGTCGAGATACGCCCATAAAGCATCCAGGGATTGTACTGTCGGTTCAAAGGCTTGCTCGAAAATTTTCAGCAAGCGACTAATAAAATCTACTTCTCCATAGATTTCAGGTAAAAAGTTTAAATATAAGCTGTGAGGGCGAACATAAAGATTAAAGCTAGCTGATTCAACATGTTTGTTCCCCGTTACCGATTGGTTGTAGTAGACATAAATCTGACCGCGATAATCGAGACGGTGAGAAGGTTGAGCATCTCCTACCTGATTAGACTCAAAGAAATCGGCTGGCATATAAAAGCGAATGACAGCTTCCATGAGTCCACCGGGACGGAGTTCCCGCCCTTCCATACCTAAACGATACCATTGGGAGGGAAAATCTCCCTGGATTTGAATATCCAAGTGTAAGGTATGGTTGCTTAGATTTTCTAGTTCCAGCAGGAGTTCACTGGGTTCTCCGGGGTAGAGGGTAAGATAGCAACCGCGACGTTCTGTTTGCCGAGTTGCTTGGCTGAGCAAAGGCGCTTCTAACTCGCTCGACCCCCCAATGGACTCAGGCGTGACCTCTGGCAACTGCATGGGAGTCAGTTGCAGACGTAAGGGTAATATATCGCGAGCTTGTGTCATTTGTCATTTGTCAAGGGAACGGGGAACAGGGAAACGGGAACAGGGAACAGGGAAACGGGAACAGGGAACGGTGAAACGGGAACAGGGGAAGTAACTGTAACCAAAAAGTTGGACACCTCTGGACATTGTTGGATATTTTGTCCAGGTGTTGTTGTGTTATAATGAACGCAAGCGAAAACCAAGCTAAAAATCTTAGGGGCTTGAGACCCCGTAACAAAGTAGAGACGCGCCATGGCGCGTCTCTACAAGAGTAGCGCACCTGTAATAAGGCGGTTGAGAAATCCAGCATACCTTAATGGCGCTGAAAATAACGGATTAAAGCAGCAAAGTTTCTCAAATTACTACAATTACAGACTTTGAGTAGGGCGAGTTTCGTCCGATTTTAAGCCTGTGGACTGGTTGAGTGCCGACACCGAAGCGAGTGAAACAGGAAGCAATCCGGATAATGTCTAACAAGATCCAATGTTGTCTAGCTTTGTCCAAGTGTTGTAGAACGGAACACAATAACTCAAAACCATGTCCGACTAGCGCGTTGGATCAAATCGGGGCGGGTGCTTTGTTAAGTTAGGGGTGAGTAACTGTAACCAAAACCCTGGACACATCTACCCATTGTTGCCCATTTCTGGGTAAGGTTCTATCCGAAGAGAAATGACTGATGTGGTATACAAGAAAACGAACATTGAAAGGTCGAATCAATGGTTACACTTACATACTGCAAAGGACTTCCCACCCCAGCAATTGAGTTAAACCCATTGGGTAAAACTCAATTGGAAATGTTTCTAGCCGAATACTCATCTATATTTCATCAAGCAGCATGTGAGACAGCTAATCATCTCCTCTGGGATAATGAATTCAACAAGTCTCAATGGAACAGGTATTTACAGCAGACCTATGGGATAAATAAGCGCCACGCCAATGGAGTGATAGCTTTTAGTCAGGGGGCGGTAGATGCTGCGTCGGCTAACCGTCAACGTCACATCAAGGTGCTAACCGCCAAAGCCAAATCCTGTGGGGAGTGGATCAAAAAGGCTACACGCAAGTTAAAAAACTCTTGTAAGTTTTACCGTAGAAAAAACTGGCAAAATAGTCAAACTGGCTGTCAGTTTCCGCTCTCGGTGTCTATCCAATACCGGGAGACTAACTGGCAAAACCTACGTTTCCAACTGCACCACAAAAAGCGCAAGCTAAACCACTATCAATTACAGCTCGAGTACCTTCAAGCGGCTCCCATTCGGGTAACTATACCCAAAGGACAAGCTTATGTAGTAGGAGCCGCCGCCGAAACCTGTGGGAATCAGTCTTGTCAATGGGACGGGCAGACAATCAAAATTCGGGTTCCCTACTCTCTGGAGGACAAGTTTGGCAAATATGTCTCATCTGAAATTGGAGATTTCCATCGGAATGTTAACCGACTGCCATCAGAGGGTGCTAAAACCTGGCACTTCTACCGAAAAGAAGGTAAGTGGTGTGTGGCGGTACAATTTACACCAGCACCAGTCAAACAGATATCTAGACCAATCCACTACGGCTGCATTGGTATAGACCTGAATCCCGGTTCAATCGGTTGGGCATACATCGATAAAGAAGGCAATCTCAAGCACCATGGGCAAATCCCAATAGAGATGGGTTTACCCCGTGGCAAACAGGACGCCGCCATCAGGCATATCTGTTTCTGGCTATTGGATATGGCGATTGTCTACCAATGCCCGATTGTGTGTGAGGAGTTGGACTTTTCCGGCAAGAAAAACCAACTCAGGGAAAAAGGACGCTTGTATGCCCGAATGCTATCTGCTTGGGCATACAGCCGCTTTTTTGAGTTGTTAACTGCTATCCTATCCAATCGCGGGATAGAGGTCAGACAGGTCAATCCCGCCTACACCAGCCTGATTGGTCTGGTTAAGTATGCCCGAATGTATGGGTTAGCCAGTGATGAAGCGGCTGCCCTGGCGATTGCCCGTCGCGGAATGAGATTAACAGAAAAATTACCCGGCTCCATAACCGCCTATCTATCGGTGAACGATATTCTTGCACGTATGGAGCCATTGGAACCAACTGAATAGTAAAATCAAGCGTTTTATCAAAAGTAGGCACGCCTACTATGGTATCTCTAACTGGGAGTTTTTGGTCAACCCTCAACAGGGAAGCGGCAACGCACTAAAAGCAAGCGCTGGTATAAACATATACCGCTAAGTTTTGTCCAAGGTTGTCTACTTTTTGGTAGATGTGTCCAGACTTTTAGAAGCGGTTTTCTAGTGAACATTATCGGCAAAACCCGCCCCGACAAAAAAATTCTAAGGAATTAAGTTGATCACATGACCAGAGCGTAATCGATTATTGTGCCATGAACAGATTAAACCCAAAGGACCGGGGTCAATAACAGGGGTTCGTGGTAGGGTTCGCATCCAAGTTTGTCCCTGACGCCGCAATTCAAACAGTTGTACAGCGCCTAAATACTGTACACCAGGCACGCTTTGTAATAGGGTCACAATATCAGATGAGTAAACTGGGCGACCAAATGACCACCCTTTACCCTCTGAACCGCCGATTAGAGGATTGAGAAAGCGATACAATGCGGTTTGTAATTTCAATAGTATTTCTTGTTGAGCGCGGGGATTATTATAAGCTGGATCGAGAGCAACTTCAGTTTGTACCGCAACCCCGACGTAATCAGGTTGGCTACAGAGGATTTCTACACCCAGTAATCGTCGTTCGTCGAGATAACTCAGCACTCGCTCGGTGAGTTGGGGAGTCAGGGTTAAGAAGTCAGGGTCAATTCCTTCACCTCGCTCAATACCATCGGTATTGGCGTTGGGTACAAGCAGCAGACGCACTCTTCCAGCTTCTTCTTTGCGAATGGGTGATAAGCATAACGTGCGAGCAATGG